>JAOUFO010000182.1 GCA_029858165.1 Deltaproteobacteria bacterium
CTCCATCAAGCCGGAAGCCGGGTCAAATTTTTTGGATGAATTGTTGCCGTTGATCAGGGCCACCCCCAGGGTGGGCCTTAAAAACGGGATGGGAAGCCTTATCAACACCCCGGTATCGTAAAACCATTGGTTGTCCACCACGGGTTTATAGGGCGGCGGCGGGGTGATAAGCTCCGGCGCGCCCGCTATGGAACCCGAGTATTCTATATTCAGATGCTTGGCGTTGACCCCCCAGATAAAGGTCCGGTTTTGGCTGGCGAAGGACCAGGCCATAAACCCCCCGGTGAATTTCTGATCGCGGAATTCAATCCCCGGGTTGGTTACAGGCGGGGGGACCGGGTTGGGCAATTGAACCGGTCTTGCCATCCGGGTGGTGTTTTCAAACACTCCCAGGCCGAATCCATTGGCCGAATGGTAGGATGCCATCCCCTGGTCCCGCAACAGATAATGGCCCTGCCCCCGGCTGTTTAAAAACAGGGTCGCATCGGTCAACAGCCTTCCCCGCTGGCCTTGGGCCTCTTTAAAGAACCCCTCCGGGTTGTTCTGGCTGCCGTCGTGCATCCCGGTGATTTCCACCTGCCAATCATCCACCAGACTCAGACCCGCCGGATTGTAGAAAAAGGAATCGCTTCCCACGGGGGCGGCGGTCAGCGCGCCGCCCATCCCCAGGGCACGGGTGGATTCCAACATCCGTCCGTAATCAGAGGCCGGGGCATAGGCGGGCAACGCCAAAACCAGCGCCGCCATCATCCCCCATCCCCAAAAGGTTCGGAAGGCCCGCCCCCATTTGAATCCTGGCAGTGCCGGGCCGGTGGGGCTGCCGGGGCTGGCGGCCCCGTCCATGCGGTTGTGTGTGGTGGGTGGTTTTTTCATGGGTACGTTCCGTAAATACGGCCCCCGTCGTTTAATGGATGGTATAGGAAAACCGCATGTTCTGGCCTCCCCGGTTTACATCCAGTTCAATTTGCTTTTCGTTGCGGAACATCTGAAACAGCCTCAACGCCTGGTCCGCCGTGGTGATGGGCTGACCGTTGACGCTGGATATGACATCATTGTCCTGCAACCCCAGCTTTTGGTAGATGCTGTCGGGCTTGATCTGAAAAATCTGAAACCCTTTGGCCACACCGTTTTCCACATGGGGAATCACCCGGGCCTGCTTCAACACATCGGCAAAATTGGAAAAGGCTTTATCCACATCCTGGTTGGGGATGTTCATGGCGGTGGTGTTGCCGGACCGGGTGGCGGGGTAGGATTCCCCCCCCCCGCCCGCCGCGACGGACCCGCCCCCCGCCGGAGCCGATGAACCCGCCAGGGTGAATTCCGATTTGGCAATCTCAAAAAAGTAATGTCTATTGTCTTTAAGGGCGATGATCCGATCGGTGGTCACCCGCATCAGTTTTCCCTGGTTGGGGGCGCAGTCGGTGTTGGCCTGATCGCTCACTTTGGGCATACAATCCCCCAGCCGGTACAGGTTTTCCCGGTTGGAGGTGGTATCCCCCACGATGGCGAATGAGTTGGAGCCTGCCACAAACACCCCCGCCAGGGTGATGGGCAATACGTTCAGACCGGGAAGGGGGTCCGACATATCCCCGCCGGACCCGTCCGGAAAGGAATCGGCGATGGGCAGCGCGGACCGGCGGGCCTGGAACATGTTGCCATCCAGAAAGGCTTTGTAGGCGGTGAATGTTTTGCGGGGGGTTTGGCCGAAGTCCGCTCCGGCGGAAACCCTGGACGGGGCATCCAGGGCGCGCTCCAACACCAGACTGACCGTTACGGACAACATGTAACCCAGCACCGCCACCAACAGGTAATTCACCCCCCATAGTGAACTTTGCAGGTTGGTCATGGGCCGCCTTTCAATAAAAATTGGATAGATTGATTATAGGCCATGGTGTCTGTTTTTTCAACTTGAGGGTGATATTCAGGAAAGGAGTGGATTGAAACACAAGGCGGTTGTTTTGCTGAACTTCGGCGGCCCCCGAAACCTGGATGAGGTGGAGGGGTTTGTCTATGAGATTTTGCGGGACCCCAACACGTTGCAGGTGCCCTTTCCCCAATGGGGGCAAAATCTGCTGGCGGCCCGCATCGCCCGCCGCCGGGGGCCGGAAGTCCGGGCCCAATACGGCGTAATCGGGGGCAAATCCCCCATTGTGGAAGCCACCCGGACCATTGCTTTGGCTTTGGCTGGGGCGTTGGCCGGGCCTCTGGCCGCAGAAGGGCCCTCCCCGGCCTCCCAGGTCCGGGTATACGCGGCCCACCGTTATCTGCCCGGCTGGGCGGAGGATACCGCCCGGCAGGCGGTGGCTGACGGCATGGAGGAACTGTTGCTGGTTCCCCTGTATCCCCATTTCAGTTACACCACCACCGGCTCCTCCCTGGCCCAGTTTGGGGCGGCCCTGGCCCGGGCGGGGTTCCGGGGCCGGGTGACTGCCCTGCGGGGGTATGCGGACCACCCGTCCTATCTGGATGCCATGGAAGCCCGCCTGAAGGAAACCCTGCAAGGGTCCGGGCTTTCACCAAAAGGAACCCTGGTGTTGTGTTCGGCCCATGGGCTGCCCCGGGTGTATGTGCGGCGGGGGGACCCTTATGTGGATGAACTGAACAAAACCATGGAAGGGCTGCGGGCCAGATTCAGGGACTGGACCTTCCTGCTGTCCTTTCAAAGCCGGGTGGGACCCATGGAATGGCTGAAGCCTTACACCGATCAGGTGATTCCCACGTTGCCCGGCCAGGGTGTGCGCCAACTGGTGTTTCTGCCCCTGGCTTTTGTCAACGACCATATAGAAACCCTGTACGAGGTGGGCCACACCTATTTTCAACTGGCCAAGTCCCATGGGCTGGTCCCTTACCGGGTGGGGGCGGTGGAGGCCCATCCGGCCTTTATCTCCGCTCTGGCCGACATCACCCGGCAATGGCTTAAAGACAACCCCCCAGGGCAGCCAAAACCGGCTGGGGGCAAAAAAGCAAAACAGGCCGCCCCCCAATGGACCCCCCGGCTGCTTCCTCTGGAAGTGTTGCTGCCTCCCTCCCAATGGCGCCGCAGGCATCTGCCGTGGATCGGTTTGGTGCTGGCGGCCGGGTTGTTGGTGGCTGGGTTGTTGGCGGCGGGAACGGCCACAGTTTGACGGTTGCCTATTGCACAGACGCAGATTGACGGCCGCGGCATGAGGCCCGAAAAAAAGGGGAAACCCCAAACCCTTCTCACCCACACTTGCCAACAAGGGGCCATGAACCACTGGCTGATGAAAACCGAACCGGAAACCTTCTCGTTGGAAGACCTGGCCGCCAGCCCCGGCCAAACCACCTCCTGGGAGGGGGTGCGCAATTATCAGGCCCGCAACCTGATGCGGGACGCCATGAAAACCGGGGACCGGGTGCTGTTTTACCACAGCCGGACCGGCCAGCCCGCCGTGGTGGCTTTGGCCCGTGTGGTGGGGGAGGCGGTGCCGGACCCCACCGCCCAGGACCCGGCCAGCCCCTTTTTTGACCCAAAATCCACCCCCCAAAACCCCATCTGGGTGATGGTGGATATTCAACTGGAGCGGCCTTTGCCCAGGCCGGTTTCTTTAAAAAAAATGCGGGGCTGTCCCCAATTGGAATCCATGGTGCTGCTGAAAAAAGGGATGCGCCTTTCGGTTCAGCCGGTCACCCCCAGAGAATTTGCCGCGGTGGCCGCCATGGGGGGGGTGGACCTGTGAGCGGGTCCGTCCCCCCCGCCGGGGGAAAATTTTTGTCACCCCCCGCCAGATGGGGGGGGATTGTGGTGTGCGGCGGGCGGTCCAGCCGCATGGGTCAGGACAAAGCCCAAATAATGCTGGGGGGGCGGACTTTGCTGGAGCGGGCGTTGGATGCCCTGGCGCAAGCCCTGCCAGCCGGAGAAGAAGTGGATGGCGGGGGGCGTGTCCTTCCCCCGCTGGTGACGGTGCGGGGCTACGGTCATGCGGTTTGCCAGGGGGACTTCCCGGAAAAGGGCCAGGAGCAGAATGCGCCAATACAGGATGGCCCGTACCAGAATGTTCACTTGCAGACGGTCCAAGACTCGCTGCCGGACCAAGGGCCTCTGGCGGGGCTGGTGGCGGGGATGGAGGCGCTGGCGGGAAAAGTGGATGCGGTGCTGGTGGCGGCGGTGGATATGCCGTTTTACACCCCCCCCTGGATGGCCCCTCTTGTCCGTCGGTTGGATACGGTGGGGGGCTGCTGCTGGCGTTGGGCAGGGGTGGCCAACCCCCTGGCGGCGGCCTACCGCATGGATTTGCTGCCCCGCCTGGATGATCTGTACCGCCAGGGGGGGGGTGCCCCCCGGCAGGTGTTTGCCGCCCCCCGGTTTCACGGATTTGCCGTGACTCTGCTGGATTTGGAGGACCATTGGGGAGGCTCCCCCCCATCCCCCCTGATGGACCTGGATACCCCCCAGGATGTCCTCCAGGCGGCGGAATGGCTTAAC
>JAOUFO010000183.1 GCA_029858165.1 Deltaproteobacteria bacterium
ACCGGGGTGATGGTGACGCCTTTCCAGGTATCCACCCCCTTGGCTTTGGTCAGCAGAGCGGTGATTTCATCAACGGTCCGTTTTTCAATGGGGGGCATGTTGGCTTTGTCATAGCCCATTTGCGGATCCTTGGTGATGTCTATTTCCACCTTGCCGGAGCCATCCGGGTTGAGGGTGTAGGTTTGGTTGGTTTGGATGTTGCAACCTGCCAGCATCAAAAGCGCTGCCAGCAGCCCGGCCAGCCCGGCTATTTTTTTCAACATGATGGTTCTCCTTGATTTTGTACATTTTGGGGGATTCTTCGGTTTGGCTTCCGGCTCAATCCCGGCAGCTCAGGTTTTGCCCGGCATGAAGTGGCGGGCAACCCCCAATGGACAGCCTGATTTCACGGAAATGGGGGAGAAATTTCTACTTACTCCATTTGCGGAAAATATGAAAATAAATTTTATACCCCGGGGAGTCTTTTTTTCATTCCGGGAACCAGCCGCCCGCCGGACAGCGGGATTGGTCTGGGTTGGTTGAAATTCCCTGCATCCAAAACCCAATCCCGGCCTTGCGCCCGGCCCCCACTCCTTATAGATTGGAAATTGACCGGAAACGCAGCTACAAGGAGATGCATGAGTCACTGGTGGGCTCCCCGGGCTTCAAACCCGTGTGCGAGGCGCTAATCCCGCCTTGGGTGGGTTCGATTCCCACACATCTCCGTCAACCTGGGATTGGATTGGAGCGGTTGAAACCAATCGTCAGCCACAACCAGATTTCCTCAGAAAGGGGGGGCATTCCAATGGAAGACCACAGAATCCGCGAACGTTTGCCCCTAAACGGCTCCGGCAGCGGCAAAGTGACCCGAAACGGACAGTTTTTTTATTTTCACATCGTGGATTTCACCACTGAAGGACTTTTGTTGAAGATTGATGGGGAGATTCCCCCTGTGGGGGAAAAGGTGGAAATTGCCTTTGAGGTGGATGGGGAAACCGACTCGCCCACTGAAATCACCCTGAACGGAGAAATCCGTCACCGGGAAACAAAAGAGGGCGAAACCTTGTGCGGCGTGCGGATTGTGGGGAGCAATTCCCGCAGGGATATGGATTTGTTTGACGAAATTTACCTGGAACGGTTTTTTGAGGCCTCCGTTTGACCTGTAAGTCAAATATCCGTTTTTGGTTATTTTTCTTTTATGTCATTCATTTACGCGGGTGAACCCCTGGTTTCAAAGCGTCTCGGTCCGAGTGAGTCGGAAGATGGATTGACTATTTTGTCTCGCTGTGCTTTAATTGGCTTAAGAAAATTCGTCGCCTGGCCCTGATTTTTGGAATCCATCAGAAAAACGGGTTGGGAAAAGACGAGAGGGAGACACGTTGTAAAGGCTCAACCGGCCTTGGAGGCCCTGTGCATTTTTACAGCAAGGGCCTCCCGGGAAAAGGCGGGGCTCTAGCAGTTGTGACGGGTTGCCGGAATATCCGGTTCAAAAGTGTGTGAAAGAGGTTCGCAAAACAGGCCCTGGAATCATCGGGGGCTCTGAATCGGTACAACATGAGGAGAATACAATTATGAAAGCCGTTAAAACACTTAGCCTGCTTATGGTGGGTTTGGTTGTCAGCAGTGCCGCCTGGGCCGGCAAGTACGGTGACGCCGTGCTTGAAGAAGGCAAAATGACGGTCCTGGAGCAAGGCAAGAAACCGGTGGTCTATACCGCATCCAACAAATCCATCACCATCAACATGAGCGATGTGATCCGGATGGGAGACAACTCCCGGGTGAAGATCAACACCGGCGAAAAAGCTGAGGTGACCCTGGGAGCCAACGCCATCATGCATGTTCAGCCCTGGAACCAGCGGCAGAAAGCCGGCAACATGCGCATGCTGTTTGGCCGGTTCCGCGCCAAAGTGTCCGGCTTGGTCACCGGTGAGCAGTTTAACGTCAAAACCGCCACCGCCACCATTGGTGTCAAAGGAACCGAATACATCGCCATCGTTTCATCCAACGGCAACACCACCATGATCCCCGTGGAAAACGTGGTGCAGTTGGAAGGGTTGGACGGCTTGGCTCAGGATGTCACCCCGGGTCAGATTTCCGTGGTGGTGAACGGCCAACGCGCCTCCGCCCCCACCAAGGTGCCCGGCAAAATCCACAAAGAACTGACCAATGAGAAATTGGCCTCTCCCGGTGTGGAAAGCAACCGAGCCAACCTGTTGCCCGGCGAAGTGAGCCTGCTCAACGCAGGGATCATCAACGAGGATCTCCTGATGGAGTCCAAAATTGAGGAATTCACCCTGGAACAGGCTTTGCTGAAACCCATCGGTGAAATTGAAAGCCTTGAAAAAGAAGGCCGCTCCTTCTCCAAAGAAGCCCAAATCAAGTAGTCTCGGGCTGGTTTGGTTGTTCAAAAAAAACGCACCCTCAATTTACGGCCTCAAAGGCTTTGGATTGAGGGTGTTTTTTTTTGGGATTCTTATCCCGGTTTTGTTAGGATACTTCCATGGAGGACGGTTGAAATAGTGCAAATTCAGTTGAATGATGCTACATAGGGAACACCATCAATCACCGCCGGGGCTTTCAGCACAAAACTGTCACGGCACGCAAGAAATCAGTCACCCAAAATTTTTAAACCTTCTTTTCACATATCCATATGATTCGGCAAGGGATGAGAACATTCGCGTTTCGGGCGGGTTTTGCGGTTTTGGCGATCGTGGCCCTGTTCCAAACCAGCCTGTTGGCCCAGGAGGACGAAGGGGTGGTGAAAGGGAACAACCCCCCTCAAATTCTCACCTCCGATCTCTCCAAAGAAAATCTGGTGGAGGAGAGCAGGCTGGATGTCCATTTTGTGTTTGCCGATGCGGATGACATCGTGGAGGTGACCATCAACGGTGAAAAACAAAACACCATCCGGGGGGCCACGGTCCTTGTTTCCAAACAGCTTAAATTTTCTCCCGGCTCAAACATGATTGAGGTGGTGGCAACGGATGTGGGAGGAAACAGCCGCACCAAAACCTATTTTGTGAAATATGTGGCGCCCGAAGGGGCCGCCGCCGAGGTGGCCCAGGATGAAGACCTGGTGCCCTGGAGATTTGTGTTTCAAATGGGCCGATTCACCGATTCCAATCCGCTTTACCATATGCTGACCCCCAGTTCCACCCCGGGCCAGGAATTGTATTCCAAAGGAACCGAAATTTTGCTTTCCCTCAATGCCCGGTCCGGCCCCTGGACCGGCTCCACCGGCATGTGGGTTGTGGGTTATGATACCTCCTCTGGTTCCCGGTCCTTGTTGGAAGAGCAAGGCTTCATATATACCTTTATGGCGGGGGGGTACCGGACCGAATCCTCAGACGGCTCCGATTTTTTGATGGCCTTTGGCGGGGGGGAACTTTCCTTTAGAAATGTGTTCGCCCTGCTGGAAACCTTTTCCTTCGGGTGGGAATCCCGCACGGAGGGGGATACTGTTTCTTCGTCTTTGGTTTCCATGGACCTTACCCGCCGGGATTTTCCGGAAAAAAGCGCCAAGGATGACACCCTGGTTCGCTTCCGGTGGGATACCGCCACCCGGGCCAAGAACCGCTCCTACGGGTTTTATTCTTCTCTTTCCGGCGGGGCGACCGGCCAGGGCGGTTCTTACACCGATCTGGGAATGGCCGGAGTGCGAACCCTGCCCGCTGATTCGGACGGGATGGAATATGACCGTCTGACCCGTTCCGTCACCTATGATCCTTATGAGCCCCTTAATTATCAATACATCGGCGGGGATGTGGATGCGATATACCGGGGCAGTTATGGGTTTCGGGCCGATGGGGGGCTGGGGGCTGAAACCAGAAAATACGAAAAAGAGTTGAAACCCAACGCCAGCCGCGTCCGGGGAACCCTTTCCCTGGGTTGGGAATACAGCCGCTATACCCTGTTGCGTGTGGATATGACCCAACTGATGAACCTGTCTTCAAAAATCCCCTACACCCGCACCGTTTCACGGCTGGTGCTCCAAACCATGTTTTAATCCCCCGGCGGGGATGTTCGGTTTGGGCTGGTTTGCTCCGAAGTTTCCTCTCCCCCTGCGCTTTGCGTGCCCCCAGGAATGCTGTCCAGAGCCGCAAAAACAGCCCTCTCCCCCCGCCCTTCTGGCACCCCCCTCCCCACACAGGGATGGGGGAAACAGGCCTCTACATTCCCTTTTGAATCAACAAATTGAAAAGCCTTACAGCCATAAGCCAGATGGATAGCAACCAACCAAACCGGCACCATTCAGCCCCTCCCTGGATGGGGAGGGGCAGGTCGCAATAAGCGACCGGGGAGAGGGGTGGTTCGGGCTGGCAGGTGCCTTTCTTTTGGGTCCCTGTCCAGCACCTCCCGCCGCCTTGCCACCCGTCGGCACAGCCTCCGTGTGGTTGGGGCGGGGTCGGCGCCTTTCTTTTGGGTCCCTGTCCAGCACCTCCCGCCGCCTAGCCACCCGTCG
>JAOUFO010000007.1 GCA_029858165.1 Deltaproteobacteria bacterium
CCGGAGCTTGTCCAGTTCGGCCTGGTAACGTTTTTGGAACTGGGGAATCAGAATCTCCTCTGATCCGACCGTGGCCAGCACCTCCTTGCGGTAGGTAAGACTGATGGCCCCGAAGGAAATGACAAATGTGATGATGACCAATCCCAGGAGCAGCTTGATGGGCCAGGACTGGGCGTAATTTCTCATGGTGGTGAGCATGGAGCAACCTTTGATGGGCCGGAGGTGAATGCCGGGTGGAAGAATTCGCGGGATACACCCGGTATGTCCCAACCGGGGTGACAATGGTTGTCTGCTCCTGGGGGAAACCGGTGTGTGAAAAGCCGTGTTTTTAAAACCAAAGGATAATTTAGGCTTAAGCGGACCTCTTCGTCAAGTACGGCCCCGGTTTGGGGCCGTTCAAGTTTATCCGTTTCATCCCGATATTCAAATCCAAGGGATGTGTTTCATCCAGGATTCCAACCGGAACTATTTTTTAAGGAGCGGGTTATGGACATTTTAGATAAATACGAAAAGATTTTTGGAATAGAACGGACCCAGGAGTTTGAACGGAGGGTGAGTGAAGCCGCCGAGGGGGCCGTGAGGGAGTTGGACAAACTGGTGGAGGATGAAGTGAAAATCCGCTATGTCACCCATGTTTACGCCAAAAGTCTGGACCGGTTGTCCGAAAGGCTCAAAAGCGAACACGCGGTGAATTAAAACCCCAAAGACAGGATTGAAGCCCAGCAAACATTGCACCCCCCAGCCCCGGCTTTACCGGCGGGTTTGGGGTTGGGATTGTGGCAGGGGGGGAACCCCTCCGGTGATGTGGAGGTTTTACTCGTTTTGGGCCGCAAGAACCGTGATTTTGAAGATGGTCTGGCCTTTCAGGTCCACTTTTCGGGCTTTGATTTCCAGGCTGAGGGGTTGTCCCCCGGCATGGATTCCCACACATGGGCCCCGGTAAACCTCAGGGGGGGCTTCCTTTGAGGAGGATTTTTTTGGGGCCAACCCGAAAAAAACCATCAAATCAGTGTTTTCGGATTTTGGAATCAGACTATAAACCGGTTTTTGCAGGGCTTCCTTCCCGGAAATCCCAAACCGGGCAGATGCAGCGCCATTGAAGGCCAGGATGTTTCCCTGCCGGTCAAAGGCGATGATGCCGTCATCAGAACTGTCCAACAGGGCACTCACAAACCGTTCATGGTCCTGAAGCTGTTTTTGGGCCTGGGTCTGTTCCCGCCGCAGCCCGGCCCACAGCCACCCCCCCAGTGCCAGCAAAACCATCACCCCGAAAAACAGTTCCAGATGTTCAATTTTTTGTTCATCGGTCAGGCTGTCCAGGGCTTCCGGGGCTACATGACAGATGATTTTCCAGGCGTGGTCTATCTCCTGAACCTGGGTTGAATCGGTGTGCTTGAAGAAGAGGGGAACCGGGACCGAAATCAGCGGATTGACCGTCTCAAAGGTAAACAACCCTTCCTGGTTGACGAACTGCCCTTTCCACCCGGATGTGATGGTTTGCCAGGCTTCCGGGTATTTGGCGGCAAAACCCTCCACGGGGGAATATCCCCAGCCTTCGTGTTCATCGGCTTCTGTGATCCAGATGGCAAATTGGGATTCTTCCGGCTGATAGTTATCCAGTCCCTCCGGGGAAAGATCCTGATTGTAAATCAGGTCCGCCCCCCGGTAATTCAACACCAGCAACCCCCGCAACACCCCTCCGGCGTCAAACACCCCTGTCACCAGCCGGTAGTTGGCCAGGGGGGGCAGCATCACATGGCCGTGGACCAGATTCAAATCCATGGGGGAGAGAAAGACCTCCCCTTTCTTTTGCCGGACAGCCTGTTTGAAATAATACCGGTCTGCTTTATTTTCCAATTCATCCCTGGGGATCACCCGGATATCCCCCCGGTGGTTTTCCACCCGCACCACCTCCCAACCGTCCAGACCAATCAGCCGCCAGCTGAAGTAGTCATTTTTAAAGGAGGCGAAGGATTTGAACTCCCGTTGGATATCCGCCAACTGGGAGGGCTGCCGGGAGGTAAGCGCCCGGGAAAACTCCGGCCGGGAGGAAAGCACCAGAATATCCGATAAGGCAAACCGCAGCCGTTCCACCACCTCTTTTTTCTGTTGGAGGGCTTTGGTTTGCTCCTGGCTGAAAAAAAAAGCCTGGTCCGTCCGCACATCTGACCGGTAGATGAAATACAAAAGGCCGGCAGCCACCATGGAAGTGAGGAGGAAAAACGATAAAAAACTGCGGATGAACAGTGGGGTTTCCGCCCATTTTGGATACAGGATGTTCAGGGCTTTTCCCACTCCGGCCTTCACCTCATCGGCCACATGGACCGATTGCTTTTTAAAAAAACCCAAGGGCATGGGAACTCCTGTAGATAAGGGGGGAAAATCCTTTGGTCAGACGGGCCACGCCATTGCTGAAATTCAGAATGAGTTGGTATATTCTACCCGGTTGTGGATACCAGGAAAACAGAAACCATAGGATGGGAGGAGATGGCTGGCGGTCCGCCATGGGGGTGAAGGGTGCCCCTTATCCCATGCAAATGGTACTGGGAATCATTCTGGCGGGGGGGGTTGAAGTTTGTCTTTTCATCCAATTATGTTATACTTTCAATTAATTGACAGAAGTTTGCGGTTCGTTTTTTTTTGAACCCCGATCCCCTTCCCCTCTATCAGGGATTCTTCTCCCATGAATCAGCCCCTGTTTATCCCCCCGGAAGAATCCATTTTAACCCATTTGGAAAACATGTTTATTTTCCACCCCTTCAACCGGGAGGAATTGTTGTACCTGTTGCCGTTTTTTAAATTGGACCATTTTCATGACAACGCGGTTTTGATCGCCGAGGGGGATGTTTCTGACAACAAGGTGTATTTTTTATTAAGCGGCAAGGTTTCGGTGTTTGTGAATGATCGGTTTATCCTCAGTTTGGACCATCCGGAAGACATCATCGGAGAAATGAGTCTGGTGAGCGATGCCCCCCGGTCCGCCACCGTAAAGGCCGATCCCACCGCCCGGTGTCTGGTGCTGGATGCTGCCACAGCCTGGCGGGGGGCCGGGCAAAACAGCATTCGGATGCGGTATTATCTTTCCCGGATGTTTAACAACATCATGTCCATGAAGCTCCGCGTCACTTCTGACCGGGCAAAAATGTACGAAACCGAATTGCAAAGCCGCAAACGGGCCGAAGATCAATTGCGGCTGGCCCACCAAGAGACCATCATCCGATTGATGCGGGTGGCCGAATACCGGGACAATGAAACCGGGTTCCATGTGCAGCGGATGAGCCATTTTTGTGAAAGACTGGCCCAACTGGCTCGGTTGCCCATTGAGAATCAAAAACTGATCCGGGTTTCCTCCGCCATGCACGACATCGGCAAAATTGGTATTCCTGACAACATTCTGCTGAAGCCGGGCAAGCTGGACCCGGAAGAATTTGAGGTGATGCGTCAGCATACCATCATCGGCTACAACATTATGAAGGGTTCCGGTGTCCCTCTGTTGGATATGGCCGCCCAGATTGCCCATGACCATCATGAAAAATATGACGGCACCGGCTACCCCGCCGGATTAAAAGCCGAGGCCATCCCCATGGAATCCCGGATCACCGCGGTGTGTGATGTGTTTGACGCCCTGACCAGCAAACGGCCATACAAACCGGCCATGAGTACCGAAGAGGCACTCGGATTTTTGAAAACCCAGAGCGGGACCCATTTTGATCCGGACCTGGTGGATTTGTTCATCCAAAATGTGGACCAGTTCCTGGTGATCCAGGAACGGTTTAACCGCGGCCAAAACCAGGAAGAGCTGCCCTAAAATCCCAGCGGCAGGTTTTCCCGTATCTGCCTCAGGTAATCCAGATTGATTTCCCCCACAGTCATCCCCGGCACATCCGATGCCTGGGCGGTAATCACCCCCCAGGGGTCCACCAGGGCGGTATGGCCGTAAGAATGGTAATGGGGGGTGTTTTTTCCCACCTGGGCGGGGGCCGCCACATAGCATTGGGTTTCTATGGCCCGGGCTCTCAGCAGGGTTTCCCAATGTTCCGCCCCGGTATGGAAAGCAAAATTGGCCGGAACCAGAATCACTTCCGCGCCGTCGGTGCGCAACCGCTGGAACAGGGCCGGAAAGCGGATATCAAAACAGATCACCATTCCCACCCGGCCCACCGGGGTGTCCACCACCGGGGGGTGCTCGGTGCCGGCCAGCACCATATCACTTTCCCGGTGGGACAAATCCTTGTGGGAAATATCAAACAGGTTCCGCTTGCGGTAGATGGCCGCAAGCCCCCCATCCGCTCCAATCAACACCCCGGTGTTGTACACCTTGTCCGGGTTGTCCGGCACCACTTCCAACAGACTTCCCAGCAACACAGCCACGCCGTGTTTGGCTGCCTTGTTGCGAAACAGGTCCACCACCGGCCCGTTCAAAGGCTGGGCATGGCGCAGTTTTCCCTCCCGGTTGCCCACATACAAAAACACCTCCGGAAAGGCCGCCAGCCCCACCCCTTCAGCGGCGGCGGCATCCACCCATTCCAAGGCCCGGTTCAGGTTGGATTCAAAATCGTCGGTGGTGGAGGTTTGCACCAGTCCTATCCGCTTCATGGGGGGCCTTTGGCAAATCAGTTGTGGCGGGTGGATTCCTCATCCAGATGGACCAGAGATCGGAGCCGCTCTATATTGGCCGGGGTGGAGGTGACCCGCAAGTGAATGCCGTCTTCCTCATAACGGACCTCATCCACCCGTCCCCAGCGGTACACCTCAGAAAGCCCTCTGGAATCCTGATAGGCCAAAAACAGCGGGGTGGTCACCATCTGTTTTTCAAAAAAGGTGGCGATACGGTCCACCATGGGTTGCAGGTCATCGGTCAGCACAGACATGAACAACCCATCCGGGTGGTTTTTTTTCAACAGCATCAATTGGACTTTGTCCTCCACCCGGTCCACTTTGTTAAACACCAGAATCCGGGGGATAATCAGCCCGTCAAAATCGTTCAGCACACTTTCTGTGGTTTGAATATGGGCTTGAAAATCCGGGTGGGACACATCCACCACATGCAACAGCAGGTCCGCATCCCGCACCACTTCCAGGGTGGAGCGAAAAGAGGCCACCAACTGATGGGGCAGCCGTTGGATGAATCCCACCGTGTCAGAAAGCAACACCATGGGCCGTTTTTCTCCCATCAACACCCGGGTGGTGGAATCCAATGTGGCGAACAACCGGTCTTCCACTTTTACCGTGGCTTTGGTCAGCCGGTTCATCAGGGTGGATTTTCCCGCGTTGGTGTATCCCACCAGACTGACCAACAGGCAGTTTTTTGCCCGCCGTTTTTTTTGGGTGTCCCGCTCCCGGGAGATATGGGCCAGTTCCTTTTTCAAACGGGATATCCGGGCGCGGATGATCCCCCGGTCTATATTGATCTGCTTTTCGCCGGTCCCTTTGGTGCCTGAAATTCCCCCCCGTTCCCGGTCCAGGTGGGCCCACATCCCCACCAGACGGGGCAGCATGTATTCCAACTGGGCCAGTTCCACTTGGATGCGGGATTCATGGGTGCGGGCGTTTTTATGAAAAATCTCCAGAATCAACTGGGTGCGGTCCAACACCATCACCTTCAGGGCGGCTTCCAGGTTTTCTCCCTGGGTGGGGGAAAGGTTGTTGTCAAATATCACCAGGTCCGCCTGCCGGTTTTTTGCCTGGTCTTTTAATTCTTCCACCTTGCCGCTTCCCAGAAAGGTGGCCGGATGGATCCCCCGGATGGTCTGAGACAACCGGCCGCAAACCTCAAATCCCATGCTGACCGCCAAATCGGCCAACTCCGTCAGGGAATCCTCCAAGGCGGCATGGGTCACTCCCGGGGTCTGGGTCCCCACAAGAAAGGCTTTCCGCCGGGTTTGGAACTCGGGTATCATTTGGGGGTCCGGTGGATTTACCTGTTCGGCCATGTTTTACGATTCAAATGAAGGTTCAACAGCTTACCAAGCAGGGTATTCCTGCCTGGGTTTTAGGTCAAGCCGTGCCGCTTGTGCTATATGAAGACACCAGCACCCAATTTTCATTGATTCTGGCGGGGGAGGGAGGAAGGCAAAAAAGGGTTTTGCAAATGGATTTCCCTCAAAAAAACACCCCCAGGCCAAAGGTGATGAAGTTGTTGTTTTTTCGGACCGTGCCCTCCACTTTGTTGCGGTAGATGTTTTCAATTTCATAAAAAATCTCTATTGTTTTTTCCACCCGGTAACTGACTGAAAACACCGAGTTGGTTTTATAATCGTTGCTGTCCTTGACGTTGGGTTGATAATAACTGACCAGCAGCATGGAGAATCGTTCTGTTTTCCACTTGAATTTGGGGCGGATGGACCAGGTGTCGTTGGATTTTTCCTTGGACTCGCGGTATTTGATTCTGCGGTGCAACCCCGCACCGCTGATGGAGCCTTTGAACACCTCCCCCCGGTAATAGGTCCATTTAAGTCCCCCTCCGGTTTGATGGTCATACAACAATTCGTTTACCTGGTCCTCCTCGTATTCCGCAAAGATAAAGGGGGACCATTCCTCCTGATGGAACCAATCATAGCCGGTCCGCATTCTAAGCAGATTGGTGGTCGCCTTGCGGTTTACCCGGTTGTGATTCCACCTTTCAGTAAACCCGAACTTGTCCTGGCCGAATTCCCCTTCCAGGGTCAGGGCGGACTTGTAGGTTTCCACTTCCGTGTTGCCGGTGCGCACATCCCCTCCCAAACGCAGGGAGTTTTCGGCCAGGGCCGGGGTTCCCCCGCCTGCAATCCCCAGGGCAATCCACAACAGCAACCCTCTTCGGCCGGTCGGAGCTTTTCTGAACGGTTGGATCATCCGGTTCTTTTTGAAAAAAGCACGCATCCCTTACCAGAACGAAAATTTCCACGAAATACAACCCCCTTTCCTTTTGTGGGGCAGGGGGATGGGAAAAAACGAGTTGTGCAGAGGTTTCAACCTTTTGTTTATGGACTCTTGGGATCCCAAAAACGGGTGGGCCGGGGTTTGGCTGAGGTTTTGCAAGGAATCCAGGGGGAAACCCACGTTGGTGAGGATCAAAGAAACCCCGGGGTTTTCCTGGGGGGGAGCGGGCGATGGATCGTCCCGGATGACCCCTCCTTTGACGGCCTGAACAAAACCCTCCGCCCAAAACCGACAACAAGGATTCGTTGTGGACAACCGGCACCCTATACAAACGATCTGGAAAACCCTCCAGGTTCATACGGCCAACCCTTCCCGGCTGAAAAAAACGGTTAAAAAGTTTTCCCTGGTTGTACGCAACGGGACCTTTCAGTTTATTTTCATCTTTTCCGCCTTCATCCTGGCGGGGGCCTCCCTCATGTACCTTTTGGAGGGCCGGGGCAAAGAAAACGCATTTTCCACTTTTTTTGAATCCTTCTGGTTTACGGTGGTCACCATCACCACGGTGGGCTATGGGGATATGGCCCCTCAAAGCCATTTGGCCCAATTGGTGGCCATGGGCATCATGTTCCTGGGCATCCTGCTGGTGGGGATTATGTCTGGTAATGTGGCCAGCATGCTGGTGGAAGCCAACCGGAAAAAGGCCATGGGCCTGGCCCCCCTGCCCAAACTGGAAGGCCACACCATCATTTGCGGCTGGAAGGGGGAAATGAAGGAAATTCTGCTGGGAATTCTGGTGTCCAACCCGGCCATCCATTCCACCGATCTGGTCCTGGTAAACACCCATCAACCGGCGGAAATCGGCGATTTAAAACGGGACAAACGGTTGAGGGGGGTTCACTTTGTGTTTGGGGAGCATACCGAACGGATGGTGCTGGAGCAGGCCCGGGTCAAAAAAGCCGACCGGGTGATGATTCTGGCGGAAACCAATTCCGGCAAAAGCCCCGATGAAATAGATTCCCGAACGGTGCTTGCCGCCAATTCCGTTCAGCATTTAAATCAGGTGGTCTACACCTGCACCGAGTTGATCCAGCCTCATTTTTCCCGCTATCTCAAACATGCCCGGGTGGAGGAGGTGGTGTTGAGTGAGGACAATGCTTTATCCCTGTTGGTGGCTGGAAGTTTGGGCAATGGGCTGGCCAATGTGATCAGCCGGTTTTTTCCGGAAAACGGAGGGATGTTGCAGGTGCTTCCCGTCCCCCCCCAACTGGCCCATGGAACCTATGGCGACCTGGCAGCCTATTTTTCGCAGATGCGGCTGGCGGTGGTGGGATTGGTGGAAAACATGGGCAATTTGTATGACCTGAAACGGCAATGGCTGCGGGAAGCCATCAAAACCGAGGATTACCGCAAAGCCATCCAGGGGTTGCGGGAAGTGGCCGTCACCGAATCCAACCAGGCCTATATGAGTCCCCCGGATCACTACCCCATTCCCCCCAACAGCAGGGTGGTGGTGCTGTTGTCTGACAACGCCGCGTTGCCCGCGGACCTTAGAAAAGAACGGATGTCGGTGCGCCCCCCCGTGACCGGCAAAAAACACGAGACTTTGGTGATCTGCGGCTGGAAGCCCAATATGGCCACTCTGGTGCGGGCAATCCTGCATGCCCACATCCGCCAGGGCCGCCCCCTGAAAGGCCTGACGGTGGTGTCCCGGATGCCGGAGGCGGAGCGGCGGGATGTGCAGGCCGCCCATGACCTGGAAGGGGTGGTGTTGGTGGAGGGGGATACCAAAGACCCGGAGGTGCTGCGCCGGGCCAAAATCCAAGCCGCTGACCGGGTGCTGATTCTGGCCCCGGAGCACCTGAAGAGTCTTTCGCTTTCCGAGGCGGATGCCCACAGTGTGATGACCTCTCTGGCGGTGTTGGATATCAACCGGTTGGCCTATAAATCGGTGGAAATCCTGGACCCTGATTTTGCCAAACAATTGGCCATTTCGGAAACCGAGGAAATCATATTGACTCACCGTTACCGGCAGGTCATGCTTTCCCAGGCATCCAACGCATTGGGTTCCTCCAGTGCCCAAAGGGCGTTGCTGGATCGCAAACTTTTCCAATTGCAGGTGATGGACTTTCCCCAAATCGGCCCCGGCAAAACTTTTGAGGATTATCAAAAAATATTTCGGGCCAAGGGGATCACCCTGGTGGGGGTGTTGGAAAACAGCGGCTCCAGCCATGTGCAAAAAAAGGATTACCTGTATCAGGCCCAGATACAACCCCGGATTCGCAATTCCATCCGCCATCTGAATCAGATGAAAAAAATCATCAGCAACGAGCCCAAGTTAAACCCCCCCTTGGATTACATTCCGGGCACCCACTCTCTGGCCATTGTCATTTTTCCCAGCAGGGAAGAAACCGGCAGTCTGCGCCAAGCATCTTGACCAGGGAGCCTGTGATGAATCCGCAAATCCTTCAAACCCTGAAAACCACACCCTTATTCCGTTATTTTGGTGATAAGGAGGATAAACTGGCCGTGATCAGTTCGTTTATGAAAAACCGGTTTGTCCCCAGGGGGGCAGTGTTGATCCGGGAAGGGGAGTTGGGGGATGAAATGTTCATTCTCCATAAAGGGGGGGTGGAAATCACCAAAACCACCATGGAAAAGGATCAGTACACCGTGGCCCGGCTGAATGCCGATGATTCCCCATTTTTTGGCGAACTGGCTTTGCTGGATGAAGACAAACGGTCCGCCACCATTACCGCCATTGAGGATTGTGAGGTGCTGGTGCTGACCCGGGGGGATTTTGTTCATTTGGGCGATGCCAATCCTGATATCGGTCTGGTGTTGATGCGTCAGCTTTCCAAAATCCTTTCCCATCGGCTGCGCACCACCAATGAGGATGTCATCCTTTTGTTTGAAGCGCTGGTCAATGAAGTCACCTCCGAGGAAATCGCCTGATCCCTCCTGCCCGCCGGTTTCCGTCGGATGATTTCCGGTTCAGTCAACCGCCGGTTTTTTGCTTGACAATCCCCCCAAAATTGAGCGATTATTAGCACTCATAAAGGATGAGTGCTAATCCATTGAGTGATTTCCACCCCTGGGGGGTGGGGCGCCGGATGATGGAAAGGTCAGGGCAAGACCATGTTATGGCCTGCAAACAACCCGGCAGGAAAAACCCTTCCCCCAAAAAAAAACAACCCCGGAAGATTCAACCTGCGATAACCTATGGAAGAGCGGGTCAAAGACATTTTATCGGCCATTATCACCAGCTACATCCATACAGCGGAGCCGGTGGGATCCCGGACTTTGTCCAAAAACCTGCCCCAGAATGTTTCCCCCGCCACCATCCGCAACATCATGTCGGACCTGGGGGAAATGGGGTACCTGGAACAGCCCCATACCTCATCGGGCCGGGTGCCCACCAGCAAAGCCTACCGGTTTTATGTGGATTCCATTGTCACCGCCAATACCCTGCCCCAGGAAATCAAAGAGCTGATAGACCATACCCTCAGCGGTTCCCACGGAGACCTGGAAACCCTGCTGGCCCACACCACCCATCTGTTGGCGGAACTGACCAAATTCACCGGGGTGGTGGCCGCCCCGCGGGCGGACCGGGCCAAGCTGAAAATGATGGAATTCATCCGGTTGAACAGCCGGCAGGTGTTTGTGGTGCTCATCACAAAATCCAACATGGTACACAACAAAATCATAGAAACGGGTGAGGACATCTCCCAGGAGCATCTCAATTCCATCAGCAAATACCTCAATCAGCATTTCTCGGGCCACTCGCTGATGGAGGTGCGCTCCAGAGTAATGGAAACCCTGGTGGAGGAAAAAGCCCGTTACGACCAATTGCTGGCTCATGTGGTTCGGCTGAGCAAAAAGGCGTTTGAGCTTCCCGGAACCAGTGATCTGTATGTGGAAGGCCAATCCAACCTGGTGCGGGATTTTCCGAACATGGGCCATCTGGAAGGGTTGTTGAAGACCCTGGAAGAGAAAATATCCATAGTGGGAATTTTGGATAAGACACTGAAGGCCAGCGGCGTGCAGTTGTTCATCGGCATGGAGCACGCCAAAAAAGAGTTGCAGGAATGTTCGGTGATCGCCTCCCAATATGGGATGGACAACAACCTTTTGGGGGCCATCGGGGTGATTGGCCCCACCCGGATGGATTATTCACGGGTGATCCCCATTGTGGATTACACGGCCAAAATCCTCAGTCAATCCCTTTCCAGCCAGTAGGCGGATCCTTTTATAACCCCAACCTGAATCAACCGGAAAGAGACACCCCATGGCAGAAGAAGCAAACAAACCCCCAGAAGGTCAGGCTGCCTCCGGCCAGCCCCCCAAGCCCTCTCCCGCGGATGAACCCCAGGGGCAGGATAAAAGCCAGACCCAGCCGCCAAACCAAAATTTGGCATCAGGCCAAACTCAGGGGGGGCCATCGGATACAGCGCCCAAACACAAAAACCCTGGCCACAGTGATAAACATCACAAACCGGTCGGGGGGGAAAAACCTCCCAGCATTTCCCAGTTGGAGGCAGACATCCGTCAGGCCAAAGCGGAATCATCGGAAAATTATGATAAATACCTGCGGTTACACGCGGAGTTTGAAAACTTTAAAAAACGGATTCAAAAAGAGCAGTCCGAACTTTTGAAATACGCCCAGCTTCCCTTGTTGAAGGATATGACCGGAGTGGTGGACCACCTGACCCTGGCCTTAAACCACGCCAAAGAAAACCCGGGGGGGGACCCCAAAGCCCTGATTGACGGGATTGATATGGTGGTAAAACAGATGCTGGAGGTGTTTGAACGGTTTGGAATGACCCCCATTCCGGCCAAAGGCAAACTGTTTGACCCCAACCATCATGAGGCCATGGGAATGGTGGAGGACAATTCCACCCCGGCCAATCATGTGGTGCAGGAATTCCGCACCGGCTACCGGCTGCATGAGCGGGTGGTGCGCCCGACAATGGTAACGGTTTCCAAGGGGGGGGCGGCTCCGGTACCCGAGACCCCGCAGGAAGAAAAATCAGATGAAGATCGGGAAGAAAAACCGAATGGCAATAAAAGCGGGGGGGGCAGTCAATCCCCTCCTTCATAACAGAACGTTTTATCCGGGAATTGTGGAGCATCCACAAAAACGGACCCAACCCGCCGGACCGGATTTCATTCACCCCGTATTTGACTGTTTGGCAGGCAAACCACAACCTTTAAAGGATTAAGGAATTCATATGGGAAAAGTCATCGGAATTGATTTGGGAACCACCAACTCCTGCGTGGCCATTATGGAAGGCGGCGAGCCCAAAGTGCTCACCAACGCAGAAGGTTCCCGCACAACCCCCTCCATGGTGGCCTTTACCACCTCCAACGAGCGGCTGATCGGCCAGGTTGCCAAGCGGCAGGCCATCACCAACCCGGAGCGCACCATTTATGCCATCAAACGATTGATCGGCCGTAAATTTGATGCGGGTGAAGTGCAAAAAGCCATGAAAACCAGCCCGTTTAAGGTGGTAAAAGGGACCCATGATCAGGCTCAGGTGGAAATCAACGGGAAGGTGTTTTCCCCTTCCGAGATATCCGCTTTTATTTTGCAAAAAATGAAACAAACCGCCGAGGACTACCTGGGTGAGGAAATCAAAGAAGCGGTGATCACCGTACCGGCCTACTTTAACGATTCCCAGCGGCAGGCCACCAAAGACGCGGGAAAAATTGCTGGGCTGGATGTGCTGCGCATCATCAACGAGCCCACCGCCGCGGCCCTGGCCTATGGTCTGGACAAGAAATCAGAAGAAAAAATCGCGGTGTACGATCTGGGAGGGGGAACCTTTGATATTTCCATCCTGGAACTGGGGGATGGTGTGTTTGAGGTGAAATCCACCAATGGAGACACCTTTTTGGGGGGGGAGGACTTTGATGACCGGATTATTCACTTTCTGGCCGATGAGTTCAAAAAGGACAATGGAATAGACCTGCGCAATGACAAAATGGCTTTGCAACGGTTGAAGGAAGCCGCCGAAAAGGCCAAGCATGAACTGTCTTCCTCCATGGAAACCGAGGTGAATCTGCCTTTTATCACCGCGGACCAATCCGGCCCCAAGCATTTGAATGTGCGCATGACCCGCTCCAAATATGAGCAGTTGGTGGAGGACCTGGTAAAAAGGACCTTGGACCCGGTTAAGGCCGCTTTGAAGGATTCCGGCCTGACTGTCGGGGATATTGATGAGGTGATTTTGGTGGGGGGGATGACCCGGATGCCCCGCATCCAGCAGGTGGTGGAGGAATTTTTTGGCAAGCCGCCCCATAAAGGGGTAAACCCGGATGAGGTGGTTGCCATCGGCGCATCCATCCAGGGGGCGGTGCTTAAAGGGGATGTGAAGGATGTGTTGTTGTTGGATGTGACCCCGCTTTCTTTGGGGATAGAAACCCTGGGAGGGGTGATGACCACCCTGATTCCCCGCAACACCACCATCCCGACCAAAAAAAGTCAGACATTCTCCACCGCGTCGGATAATCAACCGGCGGTCAGCATTCATGTGTTACAGGGAGAGCGGCCCATGTCGGCTGACAACAAAACCCTGGGCCGGTTTGAGCTGACCGGTCTGCCTCCGGCTCCCCGGGGAGTGCCCCAGGTGGAGGTGACGTTTGATATTGATGCCAACGGGATTGTGCATGTGACCGCCAAAGATATGGGGACCGGAAAATCCCAGGATGTCCGCATCACCGCCTCCGGCGGCCTCAGCGAAACCGAAGTGGACAGAATGGTGAAGGAGGCCGAACAGTATGCCTCCCAGGATTCAGAAAAAAAAGGGCGGGCTGAGGCGGTGAACAACGCCGAATCCCTGGCCTATTCCACCGAAAAAACTTTAAAGGAGGTGGGGGACAAGGTGTCTGCCGCCGACAAGGAAAATGTGGAAAAAGCCCTGGCCAAAACAAAACAGGCCCTTGAAGGGGGTGATGTGAAAGCCATCAATGACGCGGCGGAAGAGCTTTCCACCGCTTCACATGTGCTGGCCCAGGCACTCTATTCTCATTCCGGGGAGGCCCAAGGGGGGGCGGATGACCATTCCCATGGGGGAAAAAATGAGGAAAACGTGGTGGATGCCGAGTTTGAGGAGATGGACGGCGATAAAAAATAGCCTGAACGTTTCACAAACCGTCCCCCGGGTGGATTTCTCCAGGAGCCATTCATCGGGTCCCCCGGTTGGCTCCGGGGGAGGTTTAGGCTTTTGTTTATCCGTTTCAGTCTGTATTCTCATGAGAACCGTTTGAGTTTTTCCGGAATAAGCTGGGGGGGCAAAAAACAGGCCATCCCATTTACAGGAGTGTGTCCTTGGCGAAAAGGGACCTATACGAAATTCTGGGAGTATCCCGATCTGCCAGCGAGGAGGAACTTAAAAAAGCCTACCGGAAGTTGGCCTTAAAATTCCATCCGGACCGCAATCCCGGAGACAAGGAATCTGAGCACCAATTCAAGGAAATCAGCTCAGCCTACGGGATTCTAAGCGACAAGGCCAAACGGGCTCAGTACGACCAGTTTGGCCATGTGGGCGAAGGCATGGAGGGGGGTGGGTTCGGCTCTCAGACCGGTTTTGGCGGTTTTGGTGACGTCTTTGGAGATATCTTCTCCGATTTCTTTGGGGCTTCCGGCAAGCCGGGTGGCCGGGCCAGAGGCATGCGGGGATCGGATCTGCAATACAACCTGGAAATTTCCTTTGAGCAGGCCGCGTTCGGCGTCACCACAGAGGTCAACATTCCCCGGATGGAGGAATGCCACCTGTGCAGCGGCTCCGGCGCCCGATCCTCCAAAGATGTTGAAATCTGCCAGGTTTGCAACGGCACAGGTCAGCAGCGGATTCAGCAGGGGTTTTTCAGTGTGTCCACCACCTGCGGAAAATGCGGCGGTCAGGGGCGGGTCATCAAACACCCTTGCTCCAAATGCAACGGGGCGGGCAGGCTGCGGAACTTTCGCAAGCTGAAAGTCACCATTCCGGCCGGAGTGGATGCGGGGTCCCGGCTGAAACTTTCCGGCGAGGGGGAGGCCGGGATGGGGGGCGGCCCCTCCGGGGATTTGTATATCGCCATTGAAGTGCGCCCCCACCCGTTTTTCCGCCGGGAGGAATTTGACATCTTTTGCGAGGTGCCCATCACCTTCGCCCAGGCGGCGCTTGGCTCAGACATCGTGGTGCCCACCCTGGAAGGCAAGGTGGAACTGAAAATCCCATCGGGGTCCCAAAGCGGCCGTCACTTCCGGTTGCGAGGCAAAGGCATCCCCCATATGCGGGGAAGCGGCCGGGGGGACCAGTATGTTCAAGTGAATGTGGAAACCCCCTCCAACCTAACCGCTCGTCAGAAGGAACTGCTCAAGGAGTTTGCCCGGGAAGAACTGAAGAATATTTCGGCCAACCAGGACAACTATCCCTTGATGCGCAAGTTTGTGACCCGCCTGAAAGAAATGTTCGGCTAAAAGCTATTGTGTTTTTCCAAAAGGGGGGTGCGGGGGACCCCGTTCCCCCGCCTTTGTTTCCCCCCTACTTTCCTTTGTATTTTCTGCGAATGAGGGATGCTCCCCACAGGGAAGCCCCATACACCAGAACCGCCGGAATCAGGGGGAGGGCGCCTTCTTTCCAGGGGCTGAAATCCTTTTTAAACAATGCCAGGGTTGGTTTATCGGGGTCATACAGCACCTCCAGCCGGTCTCCTGGGGATATTTCCTGACCGGAGGGGATCATGGTTTCCACCGGCTCCCCTCCTTCTATGGCAAACCGGACCGTGGCCTGATACCCGGAAATCCTTTTGGTTTCCGCCGATTGTGCCTGTGTTTTTCGGATGCGGATGGGGAGAATTTCCTCATTGCTGTAAAGCCGGTTGGCCAGGACCTCTCCCTGGGCGGTTTTGGCTGTGGCCTTAAAGGCCGCTGCCCCTACATACATGTTAAACCCCATGATGATCAGCAGCAGGGACAGGAGCATGCCTGTGGTTTTGAGAAAACCCGCGAATTTTTCCGGTTTTGAATTGTCGGGACGGGATTGTTTTGCTGAGCCGGGGTTGGATTTTGTTTTTTTGTCGGTTTTGGTTGGGGCCATCGGGATATTCTCTTTCAGGTTGGGGGAATAAAAATCGGGATATTTCCCGATTCCAAGATAGGGGCTGGGTTTTTGTCAAATGAGCCGTGCAGGTCCAAATGGCTTGGCCAGACAAAAGGGGCAGCCTTTCATCTTACGCCCATTTGCCTGCCCGGATGTTGAAAAAACCTTCCACGGTTCCTGTTTTGTGGCACAATACCCTAATAAAAGGTTCATTTTTATCGCCCGGTTTGAGCAAACCCAAAAATTTTGCGCCGCTGTTCCGGTCTATCGTGAGGCTATTCACCCTTGAACGCCATCAATAATAAAACCATTTAAAATCCGGGTTTCCGCTTGACCAGGATGATTCGTTCCTGTAACTTTATCAGATGACGGAAGGCGGTTGATTAAAAAAACCGGCTTTTTGTCCCCAGGACCCCCCTGGCGGGGGGTGTTGGATCTTTGACAAGAGAATCGTTACACAGCCAGAAGTGAATTGTTCGTCAATTCAATAGAGAAGTTTTGCGGTTTTCCGTTGGTCCTTGTTGTTTCGCGAGAGACACAAAGGTCAAAGTTGGAGAATCCGTAAGCCAGTTATCGGGCCGGTTTTTTTTGGGGGTTCAAGCCTTCTTTGAGGATCGGTTCGGATAGGAAAATCAAACCAAGAGTTTGATCCTGGCTCAGAACGAACGCTGGCGGCGTGCTTAACACATGCAAGTTGTACGAGAAAGCCCCTTTCGGGGGGTGAGTAAAGTGGCGCACGGGTGAGTAACACGTAGACAACCTGCCTTTCAGCCTGGGATAACCTTTCGAAAGAAGGACTAATACCGGATAACATCATAGTCCGCATGGACATTGATTAAAAGGGCAACCACTGAGAGAGGGGTCTGCGGGGCATTAGCTGGTTGGTGAGGTAACGGCTCACCAAGGCGATGATGCCTAGCGGGTCTGAGAGGATGATCCGCCACACTGGAACTGAGACACGGTCCAGACTCCTACGGGAGGCAGCAGTGGGGAATTTTGCACAATGGGCGCAAGCCTGATGCAGCAACGCCGCGTGAGCGAAGAAGGCCCTTGGGTCGTAAAGCTCTTTTCTCAGGGAAGATGATGACGGTACCTGAGGAATAAGCACCGGCTAACTCCGTGCCAGCAGCCGCGGTAATACGGAGGGTGCAAGCGTTGTTCGGATTTACTGGGCGTAAAGGGCGTGTAGGCGGATTTGCAAGCTGGGGGTGAAAGCCCCGGGCTCAACCCGGGATGGTCTCCCAGAACTGCAAGTCTAGAGAGAGTCAGAGGCAGGCGGAATTCCAGGTGTAGAGGTGAAATTCGTAGATATCTGGAGGAACACCGGTGGCGAAGGCGGCCTGCTGGGGCTTTTCTGACGCTGAGGCGCGAAGGCGTGGGTAGCAAACAGGATTAGATACCCTGGTAGTCCACGCGGTAAACGATGAGCACTAGATGTGTGAGGTACGACCCCTCGCGTGTCACAGCTAACGCAGTAAGTGCTCCGCCTGGGGACTACGGTCGCAAGACTAAAACTCAAAGGAATTGACGGGGGCCCGCACAAGCGGTGGAGTATGTGGTTTAATTCGATGCAACGCGCAGAACCTTACCTGGGCTTGACATCCCGAGGAGGTCCTAGAGATAGGACTGTGCCGGCAACGGAACTCGGTGACAGGTGCTGCATGGCTGTCGTCAGCTCGTGTCGTGAGATGTTGGGTTAAGTCCCGCAACGAGCGCAACCCCTATTCTTAGTTGCCATCAGGTTATGCTGGGCACTCTAGGGAGACTGCCGGTGACAAGCCGGAGGAAGGTGGGGATGACGTCAAGTCCTCATGGCCTTTATGTCCAGGGCTACACACGTACTACAATGGCACCTACAGTGAGCAGCCAACTTGCGAAAGTGAGCTAATCTCAAAAAGGGTGTCTCAGTTCGGATTGCAGTCTGCAACTCGACTGCATGAAGTCGGAATCGCTAGTAATCGCACAACAGCATGGTGCGGTGAATACGTTCCCGGGCCTTGTACACACCGCCCGTCACACCATGGAAGTTGGCATTGGCAGAAAACGTTGGGCTAACCGCAAGGAGGCAGGCGTTTAAGCTGGTGTTGATGACTGGGGTGAAGTCGTAACAAGGTAGCCGTAGGAGAACCTGCGGCTGGATCACCTCCTTTCTAAGGATGCGCAAACAGAAGGCCTTTGGCTTTTTGGCATCAGAAGGTCGTTATTGACGAGCATTTTGCTGAAAGCTGTGTAGCGGTTCTCTTGTGAGGGATTCATTCCTGAAGGGTTTTTTTTCCTGAACCGGAAATCACCTCCTGAAGCCGATGAAACCGGGTTTGTCTGCATGGATAAATTCACGGATAAATTCACGGATAAAAGGGGCTCTTGATTTGGGCGGGAGTCTTTTCAAGAACAATCCTGTTTAGGTTCAAGGGCCTGTAGCTCAGTTGGTTAGAGCGCACCCCTGATAAGGGTGAGGCCGGACGTTCAAATCGTCCCAGGCCCATTCCAATCATCAGGGGAATTAGCTCAATTGGGAGAGCGCCTGCTTTGCAAGCAGGAGGTCACCGGTTCGATCCCGGTATTCTCCATCGGGTTGATGGCAGAACGCCGTTATGTGAATGCTGCATGCCGATGTCCCTG
>JAOUFO010000184.1 GCA_029858165.1 Deltaproteobacteria bacterium
CCTTGATTTTTTCAGGAACCCGTCCTTATCTCCCCCCCCCTGGAATCCGCCTGCACTCCGCCAAGCCGCACTCCTCTCCCGATTGCCCTTGCGGGCCGGGGGTGCATCCGGTATATCCTTTAAAAGCCTGCTCCAAGTGTTCTTTCCTGCAAAAACCAACAGGAAAGTCCGATCCACCTGAACAATCACCCACAGGATCTGTTTTTTCATGAATTGTCCCTCCCCCACCACACCGGACTTTTCCCAGCCTTCAGGGGTGGTTCAGGTCGGCTCCCTGGAGGGGCTAATTCCCGGATTGGTTCACGGGTTCTCCGGTGCGCTGCCTCAATCAGCCCAATCCCCTTTCGGCCCTTTGGTATCCGGTTGGCTGATTGAATTGTTTGGCCCGGATGTGCCCCCCCTGATGGTGCTGGATCAGATTCACTCGTCCCGGGTGATGGTTTGGCGTCCTGAACCCCATCACAAAACCGGACCATTGGATGGCCCCCTTCCAAAAGCGGATGGAGTGTTGGTCCTGGCCGGTGAACGGGGGTTGGCCGCCATCCGAACCGCCGATTGTGTGCCCGTTCTGGCGGCGGACCCCCAAACCGGGGGGGTTGCCGCCCTGCATGCCGGATGGCGGGGGGTTGCAATGTCCATTCTGCCCAATCTGCTGGCCCAGTGGGCCGGTCAGGGCAGCCGGTTGGACCAGGTGCGGCTGGTCCTGGGTCCTTCCATCCGCCAATGCTGTTTTGAGGTCCAACCGGATTGCCTGGCTTTGTTTGCTCCCCCCTGGTTGGAAGGAACGGTGGAAATCCGCCGGAACAGTGCCGGGCAGATATCCACCTTTCTGGACCTCACCCAAATCCTCATCCGGCAGGCGGGTGCGTTCGGGGTGGATGCGGACCGGATAGAATTGGTGCCCTTTTGCACCCGCTGTCATATGGATCCGGATGGTAGCCATCCTTTTGCCAGCTATCGGCGGGCCGTCCAATCGGGGGAAAAATCCACCGATTTCAACGCCTCATTCATCGGCATCACCCGGTAATCCGCCTTGCCACCCGCGAAGGAAGGTGCATTCCGGGCGGCCTTTTCATTTTTGACTTTCATTTGGAAGGAGCACCCCCCATGTTTGTGTTTTTGGTCACATTCGCTTTGGAAACACCGGAGGATAACATGAAAACACTGGTGGAAATGATTCAATCCCAGGGAGATTGGGGGCGCATATCCAATGTGGCTTATGCCCTCCACACCCCGCTTTCCCAGCAGAACCTTTTTGAAAGTCTGGCCCCGGTGTTAAAAGAAGAGGATGTGTTGTATGTGGTGCCCCTGCGCCGCCCTTTTGTGGGCAAAGGCCCGGCCGAACTGGACAAATGGCTGGATGAGGTGCTTCCCTATTAAGCGGGACCGCTTTTTGAAAGCCCTTGCCCCCAAAGCGGAAAAAGCCCGGTCCAACCCAACCCGCAAACGGTCAACCCAACAGGCAGATGCCATGAAAATCATATACCGTGGAAGCGTAAAGAACCTGTATGTAGACAACAACCCGGAGCGGTTGTGGTTTGAATACACCGATGATTATTCGGTGTTTGATTGGGGAAAAATGCCAGACCCCATCCCCGGCAAGGGAGAGGCCTTGGCCCGTCTGGCGGAATGGTTCTTCCGCCAATTGGAGGACCCGGCCCGCTGGAAGGCCCTGGGGCTGGACCACCTTTTGCCGGACCGGGGCGGAAAGGCCATCCACCACCATTTTCTGGAGCGGGCGGACAACCGGATTCTGGTGAACCGGGTGGATATTCCCAAACTGGAAACCACCCGGGTAGGGGGTGTGCTGGTGTATGATTACAGTTTCCCGGCCACCCCCCGGCAATTGCTGCCCCTGGAGGTGATTTTCCGCTTTGGCGCCCCCAAAGGGTCCAGTCTGCTGGAACGAACCCAATGGTACCCCTTTGATATATACGAAGGGGTGGAATTTCCTGAACCTTTGGTGGAATTTTCCACCAAACTGGAAAGCAAGGACCGGGTGATCCCCTATCAGGAGGCGGCGTTGATTTTAAAGGGGGATACCGCCAAGCTGAAAGAAATTTACACCTCCACCCATGCGGTGGCGATGTTCTTAAAAAACCTGCTCGCCGAAAAAGGGCTGAAGCTGTGGGACGGCAAGCTGGAATGGGCCTGGGCCAACGGCCATTTATCCCTGGTGGACAGTATCGGACCGGATGAATTGCGGGTAAGCCAGGGGGATTCCGTTATGAGCAAACAGTTTTTAAGGGATTTTTATCTGGGAGGCTCCTGGTATCAAGCGGTGGAAAAAGGAAAAAAACTGGCCCGGGACCGGGGATTGGCCGACTGGAAGTCCATCGTGGAAAACGAACTGGGGGCCGAACCGGCCCCGCTTTCCGCCCCCTTCCGGGAGGCCGCCACCGCCCTGTATGCCGATTTTGTGAAAATCCTGGTGGATGGCCAAAAATCCACCCGGTTTGTGGAAGCGGTTACAAAACTGTAACCCCAATGGGTGGGCTGCCCCCCGTTTATGGAAAGCCCAATGGGTTCCTGGAACCCTGTGATTCACCTTAGGATTCTTTATGAGCATGTTTCATCAGGTTTGGGCCATTGTCTGGAAAGATTTGATGATTGATTTGCGGCGCAAGGAAAACATCCTTTCCATGTTTTTTTTCAGCCTGCTTACCCTGCTGGTGTTCACCTTTGCGGCAGGAAGCCTTCAGGATACCCGGTACAGACTGACCCCCCAGGGGCTGAAAAACCTGACCGCCGACGGCCTCAATCCATCCCGGCAGCGGCAACTGGATTTGCTGGTGGACCGCACTTACCCCGGCCAGGGGGATTTTCTGGCCGCCCTGAAGGCCGCCGGAGGGGAGGATTGGACCGATTTGGAACGGACCTTGATTGTGGCTGCCGCCAAAGGAAATTACATGCAGGATGTGGCCCCGGGTCTTTTTTGGGTGACTTTTCTGCTGGCCGGTGTGCTGGGGCTGGATAAATCCTTCAACCAGGAAAAAGAAAACGGGTGCATGGACGGCCTGCTGATGACCCCCGTGGGGGGCGGGGTGATTTACCTGGGGAAGATGACATCCAATGTACTGTTTCTGATGATGATAATGACCCTGTTGCTGCCCCTGTTCGCCCTGTTTTTCAAGCTGGATTTATGGCCGGTGGCGGGGCCGGTGGTGGGGGTGTCCCTGTTGGGGGTGGCGGGCATCACCACCCTGGGGACGTTGCTGGGGGGGGTTGTTTCCAGCCTGCGGGGAAAAGAGGTTCTGTTTCCCCTGCTGTTGTTTCCTTTGCTGGTGCCCATCCTGATCGGAGTGGTTCATCTGACAGGGGTGATTCTGACCGGCCAGCCCATGGAGGAAAACTGGAGGTGGGTCCAACTGGTGGGCGGGTTTGACCTTGTTTTTTTGATTGTCTCTTACATGGTGTTTGACCATGTGATGGAGGCCTGACCCCATCCCCCAAGATAACAAAACACCAGCACACCTAGACACCCAGCCCCATGCCGGACCAGCCCCCATTGCCCCCGTTGATCACCCTGCCCGCTCTCCAGGGGTATGTCCGCCTGGCTGTGGCGGCCCGGGAATTTACCACCGATGTAAATGAAATTTTCATCCTGCTGGTGGAAGAGGTGGGAGAACTGGCGGCCGAATTCAAAAAAGCCCGTTTTTACCCGGAGCGCCACAACCCGGCCCATCTGGCTCTGGAAATCGCCGACATTCTGTTGTTTCTGATGGACCTGGCCAACGGGTTCGGGGTGGATTTGGAGGGGTTGTGGGGCGGTCACGAAGCGGAAAATGACCGGCGGTTCGCCTCCCGGCGGGAAGCGACACCCCCGGTGGAATTCCGCCCCGGCATGGGGATCAACGCTTTGGCGGCCCATTTGGAGGCCAAACGACAGGAACGGGGATTTGAGGATGATCCCCCCATGCTGACCATTCTGCTGATGGAAGAGGTGGGGGAACTGGCCACCGAAATCCGCAAAAGCTGGAAGGGGCTGGCCACACCCGTCCGGGCCGGACATGAGATCATCGATTGTATCACCTACCTGTTGCGGCTTGCCCATCACATGGGGGTGGATGTGGAACAGGCGGTGGTCCACAAGGAAACCATCAACCAAACCCGCCGGTGGGATTATTAACCCCTGCACCCATGTTCAGCCGAACCGGTCCTGTTTGTGGATGTTCCAAAAACCGGCCATCCCCTGAGGAAAGGTGACCAGAACGCCATTTTACTCATGGCTTGTTCTCTACACGTTATTTATGATGGGTGTTGAAAGGGGGTGAACCACCCGAAACCCAAGCCTGTTTCAGGTTGCCATGCAACCACCATCCGCAACCCAAACCCCAAGGAGATATCCATGAAACAACCCATCCGCGTGGCGGTAACCGGAGCGGCGGGACAACTGACTTACAGCCTGATTT
>JAOUFO010000185.1 GCA_029858165.1 Deltaproteobacteria bacterium
CGCCAGAGTGGAATCGGTTGACCCGGACCTTCCCGGACCCAAACCCCCAACCTGAAAGACAAAAGATCCCATGACGGACCTGAAACGAATTTGCGTGTTTTGCGGCTCCAACACCGGCAGCCGCCCGGCCTACCGCCAGGCCGCCCTCCAATTGGGCGCCCTGCTGGCCAAACAGGGGCTGGGGCTGGTGTATGGAGGGGGAAATGTGGGGCTGATGGGGGTGCTGGCCAACGCGGTCCTGGAAGCCGGGGGGGAGGTGATCGGGGTGATCCCCCAATCCCTGGTGGATAAGGAACTGGCTCACCACGGGGTGACCCAGCTGCGGGTGACCGAATCCATGCACGAACGCAAACAAACCATGTTTGATCTTTCCGACGGGGTGATGGCCCTGCCCGGCGGATTCGGCACCCTGGATGAGTTTTTTGAAATCGTCACCTGGCTGCAACTGGGGTATCATGCCAAGCCGGTGGGAATGCTGAATGTGGAAGGGTTTTGGGACCCCATGCTGGTCACCTTTGCCCACGCTGTGGGGGAGGGGTTTCTGCGCAAAGAACACAGCCAGATGGTGATGGTGGAAGCCGCCCCGGAAAAACTGCTGGAGCGGTTCATGGAATACAGCCAACCCCAACCCGGTAAAAAATGGATTAACCACCGGTAAACCCCCCAATCCCCTTTGATTCAACCCCGGCTGGTGTTGTACAATCCAAACCGTCCTGTTGATGTTGTGAGACCTCTGCATAACCCGTTTTGTTTATAAACCGGTTTCCGGGTCCAAACGCCCTCATTCTTTCACCATCCAACCAGCAAAGAGAAATCCCCCCATGGCAACCAACATCACCCCCCGCGCCGAAAATTATTCCCAATGGTATCTGGATGTCATCGCCGCGGGACAGCTGGCCGATCACGCCCCGGTAAAAGGGTGCATGGTCATCCGGCCCACCGGTTATGCCTTGTGGGAGGAAATTCAAGCCGTCCTGGACCGCCGGTTTAAGGAAACCGGCCATGTAAACGCCTATTTTCCCCTGCTGATCCCCCAATCCTTCATCACCAAGGAAGCGGAACATGTGGAAGGATTCGCCCCGGAACTGGCCGTGGTCACCCGGGCCGGGGGCAAAGAGCTGGAAGAACCCCTGGTGATCCGCCCCACCAGCGAAACGGTCATCGGCCATATGTACAGCCAGTGGATTTCCAGCTGGCGGGACCTGCCCCTGCTGATCAACCAGTGGGCCAATGTGATGCGCTGGGAAATGCGCACCCGCATGTTTTTGCGCACCAGTGAATTTTTATGGCAGGAGGGCCACACCGCCCACGAAACCCCCCAGGAGGCCGAAGAGGAAACTCTGAAAATGTTGGATGTGTACCGGGAATTCCTGGAGGGCCATCTGGCCATGCCGGTGCTGGCGGGCCGCAAAACCGAGCGGGAAAAATTCCCCGGAGCGGACCGCACCTATTGCGTGGAAGCCCTGATGCAGGACAAAAAAGCCTTACAGGCAGGGACCTCCCACAACCTGGGCCAGAATTTTTCCAAGGCGTTTGACATCACTTTTCTGGACCGCGCCAATGAGCGGCTCCACGCCCACACCACCTCCTGGGGGGTATCCACCCGGCTGATCGGCGGCCTGCTGATGACCCACAGTGATGATGACGGACTGGTGCTGCCCCCCCGGATCGCCCCGGTGAAAGCGGTAATCATCCCCCTGTTTAAAAATGACGAGGAAAAAGCCCTGGTGCTGCCCTTTGCCGAGCAGGTGAAAACCGCTCTGGGGGGGTGCCTGGACCCTTTAAAGGTGCGCATGGATACCCGCTACGACCAGCGCCCGGCGGAAAGGTACTTCCATTGGATCCAGCAAGGGGTGCCCCTGCGGCTGGAAGTGGGCCCCCGGGATGTGGCTGGGGGGCAGGTGTGTGCCGTCCGGCGGGATACACGGGCCAAAGCCATGATCGGCCTGGATGACCTGGGACGGGAAATCCCGGCCCTGCTGGAGCAAATGCAGGCCGATTTATACGCCAAAGCCTTGGCGTTCCGTCAGGCCAATACCCACCTGGTGGATACCTACGAGGAATTCAAACAGGTGCTGACCGAAAAAGGGGGGTACATTCTGGCCCATTGGAACGGATCGGAAGAAGTGGAAGCCCGGATTAAGGAGGAAACCAAGGCCACCATCCGGCTGGTTCCCCTGGAGAACACCCCCCTGCCCCAGGCCGCGGGGCCGGGCAGGTGCATGGTCACCGGTGAACCCAGCCCCGGACGGGTGGTGTTTGCCCTGGCCTATTAGGGACCGCCTGACAACGGCCTCACCCCCGCCCGTCTTCCTGGGCTTTCTTTAGGGGGGGATAATGGATCCGCTCCAGGGCTTTGCGGGCGCCCCAGCCGATATCCCTGGCGCTGTAGGGTTTGGGTACGATTTCCTCCCCGGATATCTGGTTTCTGAGTTCTTCCGACAGGTTTTCCAAAAACCCGCTGCAAAACAAAACCGCCAACTCCGGTTTGATTTCCCGCATCAGATGGGCCAGCCTTAACCCGGAATATCCGGGCATGGATTGGTCGGTAATCAGAAGATCAAACCGGTCCGGGTGTTTTTTAAACCGGGTCAGGGCATCATGGGCATCGGTAAACATCGCCACCTGATACCCCCAGTGTTCCAAAGCCAGTTTGCCGTAATGGGCAATTTCCGGGTCGTCATCCACCAGCAACACCGATTCTTTGCCCAAGGGGTCTTTTTCGGCAAACGGGTTGGGGATTTCCTCCGGGCCATCCACCCCGGGCAGGTACACTTTAAAGGTACTGCCCAGCCCCGGAGAGCTTTCCACCTGGATAAACCCCCCATGGTCCCGCGCAATGCCAAACACCGTGGCCAACCCTATTCCGGTCCCCTTGCCGATTTCCTTGGTGGTGAAAAACGGCTCAAATATCCGGCTCTGGGTTTTGAGGTCCATTCCCATGCCGTTGTCTGTGACCTCCAACAGCACAAATTTTCCGGTAAAGGGGACCCCTTCCACCGTTTTGTTTTTTAAATCCACGTTTTTGGCGGACACAATCAAAATCCCCCCTTCCGGCATGGCATGGGTGGCGTTGGTACACAGATTCATCAACAGGGTGTGGATTTGTGAGGCATCCGCCTTCACCCGAAGCAGGTTGTCTTCCAGGTGTTGTTGCAAATGAATGGAGGAGGGAATCACCGAACTCATCAGCTTCAGGGTTTCCTTAAACACCGGCTCCACTTTCAAAACCCGAACCACCCCTTTTTTCTGACGGCTGAACAGCAGAATCTGGGAGACAAGCTCTTGAGCCCGTTTGGAGGCGGATCCGATCCGCTCCAGAAAATCCGATTGTCTGCTTTGGGGTTTGGCCATCATTTGAAGCATTTCGGTGTACCCCACAATGGGGGTGAGGATGTTGTTGAAGTCGTGGGCAATCCCCCCCGCCAACAAACCGATGGCCTCCAGCTTTTGGGCCTGAGACAGCCGGGCCGAAAGTTTCAGTTCATCGGAAATATCCTTTTCCACCGCAATATAGTTTTTGATGGTGCCATCCTGGTCCACCACCGGGGAGATGGTGGCCTCAATATCAAACAGGGTCCCGTCTTTTCTGCGGTTGATAAACCGCCCCTGCCAAACCTTCCCCTGGGTCAAGGCACTCCACAGGCTCTGGTACACCTCCTGGTCCTGCATTCCGCTTTTTAAAAATTTCGGGTCTTTGCCCACCACTTCCTCCCGGCTGTAGCCGGTGATTTTTTCAAAGGCCGGGTTCACATAGCGGATCACCCCGCTGGATTCGGTGATCATCACCGCATCCGCCGTCTGTTCTATGGCCCGGGCCAGCAACAGCCGTTCCTTGCTTTCCTTCAAAAGTTTTTGCTGATTTTGGATCAGGGGGAGGTAAAACAGGAAATATCCGGCGGGCAGGGTCATCAACACCAGAACCGTGGAATCCAGCAGTCCTTCCAAAAAATAACTATCCAGGGCCAGGGCATCCAGGGCCGCCATGTTGGCCCCCTCAATAAAAAACTCCCACAGGATAAAGGCCAGCAACCGGACAGGCAACTTGCGAAAAACAGACACACCTTTCCAACGGGTCAGCCACACCATCAAACCCAGGGAAACAACCCCACAAACAGCAAACACCAACACATACTGTGACACGAATGCCCCTCCCTCGCACAACCCCCCTGATTGTTCACTTGAACATCCCTATGGCCTATAGATAATCCATATGGAAAATATAAGCAAAAGGAATCTTAAATTCAATGACTTGTGTTCATATAAAGGGATGGTTATCTTACACATCCCGACCCTCCCCATACCGCCTCAGGTTTGTTTGTCCGGCGGGGAAATCTGGGGGGGAAGACCCACGGATGGCTTGAGGGTGCCGCCTTATTTAGGGGAATCGTTCCCCGTTCTGTTCCTGG
>JAOUFO010000008.1 GCA_029858165.1 Deltaproteobacteria bacterium
GCTTGGTTTTTAGGATTTCGTTGAACTGCCGGGAGGCGTTTTGATGTTCCTGGGGGGTGAATTCCTTGACCTGATTGTACACCCCCCCCAGGGCCACCCCCCCCTTGACCAGGGAATCCAAGGTCAGATCGCTGTCCTGCTCCACATTTTGGTGACCCAGGTTGACGCTGCACCCGGCCACAACCGCCCAGATCAAAACCATGGGAATCACTGCCACCCGCAATCCCCTGCCGGGTTGTTGAAATACGGAATTTTCCCTGGAATGGGGGGCCATCCGTAAGTCTCTTTTAGGGGGTTTCCATTTCATGGGCCACATCGCTCACCCGCATGTGCGAGGCGTAAAAGTATGCGATTCCCACCACGGTGACCGGCCCCCATTGGGCCAGCAAAAACAAAATAGAGGCGGCCAGGGCTGATTCCTTATCCACCCCGAAAGGAACCAGCGAAAACACAAAAGCGGCCTGAATCACCCCGAAAAAACCGGGGACACTGGGCAGGGATACCGCCAAGGCGCTGACCGCCACCACAATCATGCAAACCCCCAGAGAAATCGGGTTGCCGTATGCGTACAGCGACAGCCACACCATACCCCCCGAAAGAGCCCAGCGCAACAGGGAAAGCCCCACCATGCCGGTCACCAACCCCGGAGATTTCAGGGAGGACAACCCCGCCGTCACCCCTTCCAGGATGGATGTGCCTTTATCCCGCAACGTGTGGGGCAACCAGCGGCTGAACTTCAACCACAAAGCCTGAAAAAATTGCGGATAACGCAAAAACAGAAAAATCCCCGCCGCGATCACTCCCAGCACCCAGGCCATCACCTGGGACCCCATGCGGATGGATTCAGGAAAAGGATGCACAATGGCCACCGAGGCCAGATAAAACATAAAAATGGCCAAAACATCCAACAGCCGCTCCACAAACAAGCTGACCAACACCCCGCTTTTGGGCTGTCCGGATTCTTTGGAAAACACAAAAGCCCGCAAAATCTCACCCAACCGGGCAGGCAGCAGGTTGTTGCCCCCAAATCCTATCATCATGGATGAAAACAACCGGCGGGGGGTGTAAACCCCGATGGGCCGCAGAATCATGGCCCAACGCACCGCGTTAAACCAGAAAAAGACAAACAACATCAGCTCAAAAGGAATCAACACCCAGTAATTTCCCCCGGCCAGGGTGCTGCCCAGTTGATTGAAGTCCACCTCATCAAAGGCGTACAGGATCAACACCACCGTCACCACCAGGGTCACCACCAGGGAAATCAGTTTTTTCAAAAGAAACACTCCGATAGAAAAAAGCAGCCAGCCTTAAAAAACATGCGGGGGAGCATGCCCCCCCGCGCCCCCCTTTTACGGGCTGTGTAGAAAACCCAAAACGGGTCAAGGGAACCACGTTCCCTTGCGGGGTTTGGGGCAGCGCCCCAAAAAGAAAATCCAAAAAGAAAGGCGGTGAACCCCGCCCTAAGCCGCCGCAAGGCGGATGGCGGTGGTGAACCGCTGGACAGGGAACCGTGTTCTATTTTTTATCCAGCAGGAATCGGTTGATATGGGCCGCCGCCTGGCGCCCCTCCCAAATGGCCCACACCACCAGAGACTGCCCCCGGGCCATGTCTCCGGCGGCAAACACACCGGGGATGGAGGATTGACAGGTGGCATCCCGGGCCACATTGCCCTGGGGGGTTAAATCCAGCCCCAGGGTTTCCAGCAACCCCGCCTTGCGGGGGCCGGTAAAGCCCATGGCCAGCAGCACCAGGTCCACCGGCTGGGTGAATTCGGTGCCGGGGATTTCCCGCATGATGGGGCGGCCCCCTTTTTGGGCCGGGGGCAACCATTCCACTTCCATTCCGTGCAAAGCGGTCACCTGCCCCCGGTCATTCCCTGTAAACCCTTTGGTCAGCACACTCCAACGCCGCTCGCCCCCCTCCTCCTGGGAGGAGGACACTTTGGGTTTGGGGGGTTTGGGCATGATCTCATATTGATACACCTCTTTGGCCCCCTGCCGGTGGGATGTCCCCACGCAATCGGACCCGGTATCGCCCCCGCCCAGCACCACCACCCGCTTGCCTGCGGCCAGGATGGATTCTTCAGGGGGGAGGGTGTCTCCCTGGATGCGGCGGTTTTGCTGGGTCAGAAACTCCATGGCGAAATGAACGCCTTTCAGTTCCCGGCCTTCCACGACGGCATCCAGCCCTCTGGGGGTTTGGGAGCCTCCGGCCAGCAACACCGCGTCAAAACTCCACAGCAATTCATCAGCGGGCAGGTCCTTTCCCACCTCGGTGGAGGGTTTGAACACCACCCCTTCATCCTTCATCTGCCGCACCCGGCGTTCCACCACCGATTTTTCCATTTTGAAATCCGGGATGCCATAGGTCAGCAACCCTCCTATCCGGTCGTCTTTTTCAAACACCGTGACCAGATGGCCCATGCGGGCCAGTTGCTGGGCCGCCGCCAGCCCTGCCGGGCCGCTCCCCACCACCGCCACCCGCTTCCAGGTTTGTTTGGCCGGGGGTTGGGGTTTCACCAAACCATCCTGCCAGCCCCGCTCAATAATGGATTTTTCCAGGGCTTTGATGGCCACCGGGTCTTCGTTGATGCCCAGGATGCAGGTGGTTTCGCAGGGGGCCGGGCACACCCGTCCCGTCACTTCGGGAAAATTGTTGGTGCGGTGAAGTTCCGCCAGGGCTTTTTCCCAATCTCCCCGGTACACCAGATCGTTCCAGTCGGGGATCAGGTTGCCCAGGGGGCATCCCCAATGGCAGCCCGGTACACCGCAATCCATACAGCGGGCGCCCTGCTCTTGCAGGTGGGCATCCGCCCAGGGCAATTCAAACTCATGGTAATCCCGCACCCGGTCCGCTGCCGGTTTGTTGGGGGGGATGCTTCTGGGAAATTCCAGAAATCCGGTGGGCTTTCCCATTAGGCGATCTCTCTTTCATGCCTGGATTTTTCGGTCCAGAGCAATACACGTTTATATTCTATGGGCATCACTTTGATGAATTTGGGTAAAATGGCATCCCAACCGGCCAGCAGACGTTGGGCTTTGGGGCTGCCGGTGTATTGGCCATGCCGGGTGACCATATCATGGACACGGGCCACATCATCCGGTTCCAGGGCTTCCAGGGCCACCATTTCCGTGTTGCAACGGCTGGGGAAATCCCCTTTTTCATCCAACACATAGGCAATGCCGCCAGACATTCCGGCCGCAAAATTGCGGCCCGTATCTCCCAGCACCACCACATACCCGCCGGTCATGTATTCACAGCCATGGTCCCCCAGCCCTTCCACAACCGCCTGGGCGCCACTGTTTCTCACCGCGAACCGCTCGCCTCCCAACCCGTTGAAATAGGCCTCGCCGGCGGTGGCGCCGTACATCACCACATTGCCCACAATGATGTTTGCCTCCGGGGGATATGTGGCTTCCCGGGGGGGGCGCACAATCACCTTGCCCCCGGAAAGCCCCTTGGCGGTGTAATCATTGGCATCCCCCAGCAGGGTCAAGGTGATTCCCCTGGGCACAAAAGCCCCAAAGCTTTGGCCGGCGGACCCCCGCAGAGTCACCCGGATGGTATCTTCCGGCAAACCGGCGGCCCCGTATTTTTTGGATACCCGGCTGCCCAGCATGGTGCCCACCGCCAGATTCAGGTTGCGCACAGGCAGGTCTATTTCCACCTTCTGGCCGGTTTCCAGCGCCGTACGGGAAAGCTCAATCAGTTTGTGGTCCAGCACATGTTGAATATCATGGGTCTGCTTTTCCGTATGGCGGATGGCCACCGAGGGGTCCACCTGGGGCCGGTGAAAAACAGGGGCCAGATCCAACCCTTTGGCCTTCCAGTGTTCTATGGCTTTGCGGGTCCTGAGCAAATCGCTGCGTCCCACCAGTTCTTCCAGGGAGCGGTACCCCAAAGCGGCCAGTTGGCGGCGGACATCCTGGGCCACAAAACTGAAAAAACGCACCACATATTCGGGCTTGCCCATAAATTTTTTGCGCAGCCGTTTGTCCTGGGTGGCCACCCCCACCGGGCAGGTGTTCAGGTGACACACCCGCATCATCACGCACCCCTGGGTCACCAGCACCATGGTGGAAAAGCCGTATTCCTCCGCCCCCAGCAGGGTGGCCACCAGCACATCCCGCCCGGTTTTGATCATCCCGTCGGTTTGCACCCGGATGCGCCCCCGCAGATTGTTCAGCACCAGGGTCTGCTGGGTTTCGGCCAGACCGAGTTCCCATGGGGTTCCGGCGTACTGGATGGAGCTTAAGGGGGAGGCCCCTGTCCCCCCATCGTGGCCACTGATCAACACTTTGTCGGCCTTGGCCTTGGATACCCCGGCGGCAACCGTTCCCACACCGGCCTCGCTGACCAGCTTGACCGATATATCGGCCTCCGGGTTGGCGTTTTTCAAATCAAAAATCAGTTGCTTCAAATCCTCAATGGAATAGATGTCGTGGTGGGGCGGGGGGGAAATCAGCCCCACTCCGGGAGTGGTGAACCGGATGGAGCCGATATAGGTATCCACCTTATGGCCGGGCAGTTGGCCGCCTTCCCCCGGTTTGGCCCCCTGGGCGATTTTTATCTGGATTTCCTTGGCGTTGACCAGATAATGGCTGTTGACCCCAAACCGGCCGGAGGCCACCTGTTTGATGGCGCTGATGCGCTGGTCTCCGTTGGGCAAAGGCTCAAAGCGGATCGGGTCCTCCCCCCCCTCGCCGGAATTGGACCGCCCCCCGATGCGGTTCATGGCGATGGCCAGGTTTTCGTGGACCTCCCGGCTGATGGACCCCAGGCTCATGGCCCCGGTGGCGAACCGGGTGAAAATGGCCGACTCCGACTCCACCTCCTCCAGGGGGATGGGGTCTCTGTCTGACTGAATTTCAAACAGCCCCCGCAGGGTTCCCAGCCGGGTATCCTGCCGGTTGATCAGTTCTTTGTATTGGTCGTAGGCCTCCTGGTCTTCCTCCCAGCAGGCTTTTTGCAGCAGACGGATGGTATCCGGGTTGACCAGATGGTATTCTCCCTCCTTGCGCCACTGATACACCCCCCCCACATCCAGAAATTCATCCGGTGACGGATTGGCGAACACCCCCCGGTGGCGGCGCAGGGTCTCCTCGGCGATTTCGGCCAGCCCTATCCCCCCGATGCGGGAGGACGTGCCGGTAAAGTGGCGGTCCACCAATTGTTTGTCCAACCCCAGGGCCTCAAAAATCTGGGCTCCGTGGTAGCTTTGCAGGGTGGAAATCCCCATTTTGGAAAACACCTTCAGCAACCCCTTGTTGGCCGCTTTGATGTAGTTGTACACCGGTTTGGGGATTTCCCCTTCCGGCTGATGGCGGAAGACGGCGTCTTCGTCCACCAGGGTTTCAAAAGCCAGGTAGGGGTTGACCGCTGTGGCGCCGTATCCGATCAACAGGGCGAAATGGTGCACCTCCCGGGCTTCGCCGGTTTCCACGATCAACCCCACATTGTTGCGGGTGCCCTCCCGGATGAGATGGTGGTGCACACTGGAGGCGGCCAACAGGTTGGGAATGGGCGCCCAATCCCGATCCACCCCCCGGTCCGTCAGGATGATGATGGAATATCCCTGGCGCACCGCCTGATCCACCTCACCGGTCAGCCGGGCCAGGGCTTTTTCCAGCCCTTGGGCTCCTTCGGCGGCCGGGAACAACATGGGCAGGGTTTTGGCCTGAAAATCCCCCACGGTCACATGGCGCAGTTTTTCCAGATCATAATTGGTCAATATGGGGTGGGGAATGTGCAACACATGGGCGGTTCTGGGGGCTTCGTCCAGCAGGTTGCCTTCTCTTCCCAAAAAGGTGGCCAGACTCATCACCAGGTATTCCCGGATGGAATCTATGGGGGGGTTGGTCACCTGGGCGAAGTGTTGTTTGAAATAATCAAACAGCAGCCTGGGCCGGTCAGACAGAACCGCGATGGGAATATCCGTGCCCATGGAACCCACCGGTTCCTGGCCCACATCGGCCATGGGTTGCAACACCCGTTGGATATCCTCCTTGGTGTAGCCGAACACCCGTTGGCGCAACACCACGCTGGTATGGTCCGGCTGGTGCACATGGGGCGGCTCCGGCAGAGATTCCATTTCTATAATGTTCTGGTCTATCCATTGGCGGTAAGGATGTTGGGATACCACCCGCCCTTTCACCTCCTCATCCTCAATGATGCGCCCCTGGACGGTATCCACCACAAACATGCGGCCCGGTTGCAGGCGTATCTTGCGCGCCACGTTTTCCGCCGGGATTTCCAGCACCCCCACCTCGGATGCCATGATGGCCAGACCGTCTTTGGTAATCACAATCCGGGCCGGGCGCAGACCGTTGCGGTCCAAAGTGGCCCCCACCAGACTGCCGTCCGAAAAAGCCATGGCGGCGGGGCCGTCCCAGGGTTCCATCAGGTTGGCATGGTATTGATAAAAGGCCTTGCGGTCCGGGTCCATGTGCTCGTTGCCGTCCCAGGCCTCGGGGACCATCATCATCATGGCCAGGGGCAGTTCCCGCCCGGTCAGTTCTATAAACTCCAGCACATTGTCAAAAATGGAGGAATCGGACCCCCGGACGTTGACAATGGGCAGCAACTTTTTGATGTCGGCACCCAGCAGAGGATATTCCAGGTTTTTTTCCCTGGATCTCATCCAGTTGATGTTGCCCCGCAGGGTGTTGATTTCTCCGTTGTGGGCCAGCATCCGCAAGGGCTGGGAAAGTTCCCAACTGGGGAAGGTGTTGGTGGAATACCGGGCATGCACCAGGGCGATGGCCGAAACAAAGGATTCCTCCCCCATTTCCGGGTAGAAATCCTTCAATTGCCGGGGGGTCAACATCCCCTTGTACACCACCGTGCGGGCCGAAAAACTGGGGACAGAAAATTCCAGCAGCCCCTGCTCCCAAATCCGGTTTTCCATCACCCGGCGGGCCACATACAGCCTGCGGTCAAACCCCTTTAAATCCATCCCCGGGGGGCGGGCCACAAACACCTGGCGCACTTGGGGCTGGGATTTGCGCGAGGCCCCCCCCAGGGTGGAGCCGTCCACGGGAACATCCCGCCAGCCCAATACAACCAAACCCTCCCGCTTCAGAGTTTCATCCGCCGCCTTTTGGGCAACGGCCAGCCGGGATTTGTCATGGGGGAAAAAAAACATCCCCACCCCGTATTCCCCGGCGGCAGGCAGGGCAAACCCCTCCTTTTTGGCCTGGATGACGAAAAACTCATGGGGAATCTGCAAAAGAATCCCCGCTCCATCCCCCACATCCGGGTCCGACCCCCGGGCGCCCCGGTGGTCCAGGTTCATCAACAACTCCAACCCCTGATGCACGATTTTGTTGGAGCGCCGCCCCTTGATGTTCACCAGAAAGCCAACGCCGCAACTGTCTTTTTCAAAGGCGGGGTCATACAATCCCTGGGCTTCGGGGGGGGTGGATGGGGTCATGGGGTGGTCGGCTCCTGTCATGGCTCGGCTGCGGGTTGATCACCCGGCTGGAGTTGGTTTTTGGCCTTAAGTGTCTGATGGCTTAAAGCGTTATCAGGCTTGGATGGATTGCGGGGGAAACCCGCCCCAGGGCGAGGAGTGCGGCGATTTGCCCCGTCCAACCTTGCGGGGAGAGCCGAAAAGGATGGGGTGGAAAACATCCAAAAACCCTCTGGGAATCCTAATAAATCTAGTCAATGGGGGGCAACCTGTCAAGACGGTTTCCTGGGGAGGGAAGGGGTGCAAGCCTTTGTCCCTTCATCCTCCATTTTCACCTCACCGTGCCCCAGCCCTTGCGCCGTCCCTTTCATGAACCAATCTCCCGACCCATCCGGGATTCCCCATCCCAGGGGCAAAGGGTAAGAGGTTGCTGCTTTCTTTTTCCTGTTGGGCCTTGAAATCCTTCAACCAGTCTTCCACCTGGTGTTTGGGAAAGTAGCGGGGGGCATCCACCCCTCCCGCCGCCAGAATCTGGCGGGTGAAATGGTGGCAGTTGTTGGTTGCCAGCCAATATCTTTTGGCCGAGGGGGACTCACTGATTTGGGAGACGGCAAAACGGGCCTGGGCGGCATCCAGGATATTTTGGCGGGCCTGGGGTGTGCCCTCCAGGGGGATGGTGATTTCACCGGGGTCCACCAGACTGGCCAGGGTGGCCCCCTCCCGCCGGATCACCCGCTCGCGGGTCAGCCCCATCAGCGGGGGCAGCCGGGATGTGACCACCTGCCAAAACCGGTCGGTGCCCATGGTCAACCTTACACCGTAATCCCATTCGCTGGAGGCAAACTGCTCAAACCGAAGGAAGCGGCCCGGCTGGTCCCCGGTCACAATCACCGCCGTGTGGCCCAGCCCCATCACCGACGAGGGATGGTAAGCCACCGCCAGGGAGGCGGACACCTGCGGGGGATAGCCCCATGGGTCGGGAAAGGACGGCAGACCCGTCTGGGCACACCCCGCCAGAAAGACCGCGGCCAACCCGATCAACCCCTGCCGAAACACGGCCTGCCGCACCTTCTTTGGACCCCCGGCAACCGGTAAACAACCCCGGCTGGCCCAGGCTCGTTTACCCGCCGGGGCTGTTTTTTGCGGGATTGAATTTCGCCCGACCGTCATGATGGTTCCCCCTGGCGGCTCCCCGCAAAATTTCGCCCACTGGTTTTCTCTTGCGGGTTTTTGCTCCCTTGGGGGGGCGAATTGTGGCATCCTTTTCTTGTTCATCCAGTACCGCCCTGTTTAAAACCATTCCAATGGATTCCAAGCCATGACCCCCGAGCAATTGTTTATCCTATATTACCTGGGGATCAGCCCGGAAGGAACCTACCGGTTCGTCAACGCCAATCAGGTGGCCCGCCTGCTCAACTGGACCCCGGAGCAGCTTCAGGAAACCCTGAAAAAAAACGGCATGGCCCCCGCCGCTGTGCTGAACCTGGATTTCCCCCTGGCCCGCCATCAGGTGGACCTGCAAATGGAAGCCCTGGAAATCCCCCCGGAAAAACTGCTGGCCCGCGCCTTTGAGGTGTACCAAGCCTGGCGGAAGGCCGCGGGTTCATCCAAAAAAAGAGACTGGCTCAAGGAAATCCGGGAGGAACAGGAGGCCGACCGGGAATCAGCCATCCGGCGCAAGATGGAACAGGCCCAAAAGCAGGAGAACCAAGACTGGGAACGGGAACAGGATGAGGAGGCCTGCCGGAAAGCCAATGAGCTTCCCCCGGTGGCCCGGCCGCCGGATGATGAAGATTGAAAAAGGGGATTCATTTCTCCGGGCCAGGGGAAAAAGAGTTGGGTGGACGGGCCACGCCCATTTGCTTAGAAACCGGTGCAACCCCGCCAAAATATCCCGTTTTGACAAAAAAAGCGGGGGTTTGGGTTTGCCCCCCCTCTTCTTAGGATTCCCGGTTTGGCTCTCCCAACCCCCACAGCCCCCCCAGCACCTGGGTGCATTCGGATGCCGTCAGGCGGCCCATCCGGCGGATGGGCACCACCCGGGTGCGGGGCCAGGGCAGTCCTTCATCCTCCTTGGGCGCCCAGGTGTGGGGCAGCACCACAATGGCCGGCACCTCGTTGAGGCTGGGAAGTTCCCCCCGCAGCCGCTCCATCAACAACCCGGCCACTTCAGGGGATTGCTCCACCAAAATCAGGTCCACCCCTTCCATCATCCCCACCTCGGTCACCACCACCCGCAGGTAATCGTCCAACATCACCTGCCGCTGCCGCCGCCCGGCGTCATCATCCGGTTCCGCCGGGGAATAACCCTCCCGCCCTTCAAAATCGTAAGGCACCACCAGAGATTTTTCCGGGCGGAATCCGGGCAGAAGCTCCCGGCAGGCGGCAAGCAGACTGTTGCGGTTTTCCTCGGTGGATCCCACAATCACCACCCGGGATAGAGCGGTCCGGTTGAACCATTGTTTTTCATGACGTTGGCGCAGAAGTTCCAGCGCTTCCGCCAGCCGTTCCATGTTTTGTTCCACCCATTCGGCCAGAACCTTGCGCATCCATTGAACGGCCACCCGGCGCAGCAGGGTCTCGGATTGGTCCCTCCCCTGGAGATGTGCCCGGGTTGTTTCCCGGCAGCCGTCCATTTCCTGGCGGGTGTGGGCCAATCCGGAGGAAATGGAGTCATACAGGTCTGTCAGCCGCTGATGGGCCGCCGGAGTGACAAACACCACCCCGCCCCCCTCCCGGTAGTGGGTCAGCGGCTCCCGCTTCAGGTTTTGCAACGGCTCGGCGGCAGTATAGGGTGAAAGATCATACCACCGTTTTTTGGCCACCCCCGCCAAAGCGGCCAGCACCAGAGAGGCTTCCTCCTGGTCGTAACTGAGCACCAAGGCCTGGGACAGTCCCGCCGGAGGGCGGCCGTCCCACACCCGGACCCGCCCGCCCCGAAGCAAAAGTTCCCCCAGATTTTCCCTGGCCCGGCTGAAGGTTTTTTCCTCCTGGTCCAACAGCACCAGCTTTTTTTTCTGCTCTTCCACCCCCCGCCGGGAGCGGGCCACCGCCTCCTGGACTTTTTTGCGGATGACCCCCACTTTTTTCGGGGTCAGGGTGTCATCCTGGGGTGCCTGGGCCACCCATTCCCAGGGCAGGTCCCCCCACAAGGTTTCCTCCCCCAGGACCCGTAAGGCGGGCATCAGTTCATGCTGCAAGGGCAGGACCAGGGGTTGCTCCAACTGGGGCCGCCTGCCGGAGGGGGCCGGGGGGGCCGGAGAAAGTTCCAGCACCAGGGCCGGTTCTTCCAGCACCGGGTGCTCCCCCGGCGGAATCACCGCGCAGCGTTGAAACCCCCATTCCTGCAACAGCAGGGTCATCACCCGGCTGAAGGTGGCGATTCCCCCCGAAGAAAGCACCGGCAGGTCGGTTTTGTTTTCGGCCTCCCTCACCCGCTCCATGGTGGTTTGCCATACCTGCCGGTGATGATGGGCGGCTTTCTCCAACCCATCCAGCAGGGGTTTGCGGTAAGCCCCCCCGGCCTCAAACCCGTCCAGGCCAAACAACCGGGTGAATTCCACCCCTCCGGCCACCGCCCCGGTCACCTGATCCACCGGCACACCGGGGAAAAAAAAGAGACCTTTGGCCTCCCGGTACAGACCCACCGGGACACCGGGGGGAAGCTTCAGCCGGTTGGCCTTCACCACCTCCTTCAACCATTCAGAAGGGCGCAGCACCCGATCCCGGTCCACCACCGCCGCCACCTCCTCCAGGTTCAGCAGATGGCCCAGTTTCAGCTCCTCTATGGCCACCTCGGCATAGGGGTTTTCTCCCGGGCCCACCCCCCCGGACCGGGCCAGCCGCAAAGCAGTCAGGTGGCCGTTGAGCCGGATGCGGGGGTAATTTTTGGGAAAGTGGGAAATCAGCAATCCGGGGTCCTTCAGGCTGAACCGGGAACGGCCGTCCACCACCAGTTCCGCCGGAGGCACCCCGCTGATCAAGCCTTTCAACCCGTCCGCCAAATTCGGCAGCACCAGACAAAACGCAATCCGCCCGGCCACATCCCCTTGCACGGCCTGCCCCAGGAAATCCAAAAACCCGGTTAGATCCCCATGGGATTCGCACCCCGCCAGCAACAGGTCCGGGGGGTCCTTGCGCCAGTCGTTGCGAAACACCTCCCCCTGAAGAAAGGTAATTTCCTCCGGGGTGGAAAATATCCCCGCTGAAAAGGGCTGCCCGGGCGCCTCCGCCCGCAACTGCCCAAACAGCTTTTTCCATCGTTCGTGGGAAAGCCCCATGGCTATGATTTTTACCAGCATGGGATATGTGCCTGTTTTTTGTTTTCTGCGTAATTGAGTTAAGGTAAACTATGTTTTGGATACATCCATTTTCCGCAAGCATACAACCCTATCCCCCCCGGCACAAAGCATCCGCCTTCCACACCCTGGGGCAGGAAACAAATGGGAAATGATGAATAGAAGCGAAAGCCCAAAGGTGGCATAAACCGCTTTAAACATCCCGAAAGTTTTTGAATGGCTGAATCTTCCACCCCGGAAACCGAAAAAACCCCGCCATCCGCCGAGGAGGAATCCACCCCCCCTCAGGTGGATTCCGCGTCAAAAGTGGAGACCCATCCGGGAAACTGCCCGGAGGACCACCTTGCGCTTTTAAGGACTGTGTGCGAATCGGTTGAAGCCCACTACAAAGAGGTGCTGACCGCCCTGCAAACCCTGAAGGCATCCGAGGCGGTGTTAAAAAAATTTCAGGCCCGCCAGGGAGGCATCGGTCCGGAGGATGTGGAACAGGCCAAGAACCAGTACGGACAGGCAAAGCAATCTTATATTCAGGCCGGAAATGAGATCAACGAGGGGATCAAAAAAATCCATCCCCTGGCAAAAAGCTACCCCCAGGACCGGGTGGTGCAAAATCTGTATAAGGCCTATCTGGCCAAACTGTTGGTCTCCCTGGAAACCCACAACGAGCCGGAGCCTTTTATGGACCTGCTGGCCATGTCCGACTTTCACTTTGAACGGGGGGAGGTTACCCTGACCGAAAAAGAAAAGCTGCGGATGATGACCGTGGAGGACAAACAGGCGGAGCTACTGGCCACCGCCACCAAAATGGTCACCCTGCTGGAATGCCGTTACCAAAAACGGCTGCTTCAAAACAGCATCCGGGGGGGGCTGCCCCCCCAACAGGCCATCCAACGGCTGAAAAACATCCTTTACCGGGACCCGGAAGACCTGCGAACCCACATCTGGCTGGCCAACCTGACCAATGAGATTTACCTGAAGGAGCGCAACCAAAACAAAAAAGTCGCCTTGCGGGATGACATTTTGTCTCACTGCAAAAAAGCCTTTGGGATGATAGACGACTATCTGACTCTTCAGGGGATAGAATCCCTGCCGGAGCGGGACCGCCACCGGGCCGGGTTTGTCAAAACCATCACCCAAATCCGCAAACCCCTGATGAGTTAAACCCCTGATGAGCTAAACCCCAGATGGATTAAACCCATGGCATCCCGGCCGAACCGCAAGCCCCCTGCCTGGGCCGTTATTCCTTGTGATACCCCAGCCGGGTAAGTTCACGAGGGGATTCGCTCCACCCTTTCAGCACCTTCACGTGCAAATCCAGATAAATTTTCGCCCCGAACAACGCCTCCAGCTTTAACCGCGCCCCCCGGCCGATTTCTTTCAACAAAAGCCCCCCTTTGCCGATCACGATGGGTTTCTGGCTGTCACGCTCCACCAGAATCACGGCATAAATCCGCATCAGTTTTCCATCATCCTCTATTTTTTCCACCCGGACCGCCGTGGAATAGGGCACCTCCTTGCGGGTCCTGCGGAACAGTTCCTGACGGATCATTTCGGCAATCAACACCGGTTCATTCTGGTCCGTGGTCTGGTCCGGGTCAAAATAGGGGGGGCCTTCCGGCAAAAATCCGGCCATCACCTCCTTCAGAGGGTCCACCCCCAACCCTTCCAAAGCCGAAAGCGGGTACACCCCGGAAAACCGCCCCCCCCCGGGGTGGTTCCGGCTGAAATCGTTGTACCAGGCCAGGGTTTCCTCCACCCGGGGCCGGGGGTGCGCATCCACCTTGTTCACCAGCAGCAGGGCCGGGGCCGGGGCCGCGCTCACCAGGGCCAGCACCGCCTCATCCTGGGGGCCGGGCCGGGTGTACCGGCCCGCAAACGGCTCCACCAGCATCACAATCAGGTCCGCCTCCTTTAAGGCCGCCACCGCATAGGCCACCATCCGTTGGTTCAAAAGCCCTTCGGCCTGATGAATGCCGGGGGTATCCATCAACACCGCCTGCCAGGCAGGACCGTGAACCACGCCCAATATCCGGTTGCGGGTGGTCTGGGGCTTGTCCGCAGTAATGGACACCGGTTTTCCCACCAGTTGATTCAACAGAGTGGATTTGCCCACATTGGGGCGGCCCACCAGGGCCACAAAACCGGAACGAAAAGCAGAGGTCATACCACCACCACAGGGGTTAAAGGTTTCAGGTTTACAATACCGGGGTACGGGGTGCCAGAATCATCCGGTTCTCCGGTTTCAGCCCCCTGGGGGCCAGCCCGCCGCAAAACGGCCTTGCCGGACCTTTCCTTCGGGGCCGGTTTGGGGTGAAATCCCATTTCCCTAAAGGGCCAGAAAATTGGAAAAAATCCGCCCTCCCTGGCCGGTCAAAAACGATTCCGGGTGAAACTGCACCCCGAACAACGGATGGTTTCCATAAGCCATGGCCATCAGTTCCCCCGCCTCGTCCCATCCCGTCTGGTCAAACCCCGGCGGGGGGGCTTCCACCACCAAAGAATTGTAGCGGGCCGCCAAAAAAGGGACCGCCATTCCGCGCAACACCCCGGCCCCCTGATGAAATATCCGGCAGGTTTCCCCATGGCGGGGGTGACGGGCAGGCCGCACCTGCCCTCCGTAAGCCCAGGCCAGGCACTGATGGCCCAGGCAAACCCCCAGCAAAGGCAGGCGGGTCCCGCTCCAACGGATGAGCCTCAGGGTTTCCGGGTGGTCCATTGGCGCCCCCGGCCCCGCCGACAATACGATTTTTTCCGGGGCCAATCGGGACGCCCTGTCCGGGGTCAGCCCCCGGCTGGGAACCACCACCACCTCGGCCCCGGCCTGCCACAGGGCATGGCGGATATTGTGGGTGAAGGAATCCTGATGATCCACCAACAGTATCAAGCGGTCCCCTTGGGCTTCCATCGCGGGTTTGGCCCTTTGCGCCCGGATGGCGGTTGTGTGTATAGTATTTTCAAACTGCGAACACCATCATAATGGAGAACCCCCGTCGGGGGCCAGCCGAAACCATCCGCCAACCCCGTCCATTTTTGGGAGCACCCCATGGGCCACAGCCATCCCACCCCCCACCCTCAGGCAGTTGAAGGCCGCCCCGGCCTTCCCCCCGCCCATCGGATGAGGCTTTCCGCCGCCATTGTTCTGGACCGGCTGGCGGCAAACCCCGGTGGGTTTAAAGCGGGGGATTCCTCCCCCTCCGCCGAAATTCTGGCCCCGGTGTGGGAATACCTGAAAAGCCAAAACCTGGCCCTGGAAGCCGATGGGGTATATCAGCTTACCCCCAAAGGCCAAACCGCCCATCAACAGATTTCCCGGATGCGGGAATCCTACCTGACCCATTTTGATATATTTGCCCTGGTGAATCTGGAAGAGGGGATGTTCGGCAGCCTGGAGGATGTCTCCCAGGAGGGGGAACTGGATGAAGACTGGGTGGACCTGAGGGTGGCCGTGGCGGAATTCAAAGGGGTGGACCCCTACACCCTGGTGTTTTGCGCCATGCTGAGCGACCCGGATTTTTTTGCCGGGGATGAATGGATGGAGGATTTGCCCGCGGATTCTTTTTTCTATCAGGAACTGGAAGCCATTGTGCAATCCCAGTTGGCCGCCTGGGAACTGGGAATAGAACCCGCAACGGACGAAAAGGAAGAATCGGGCGAAGAAAATATGACCGGAGAAGAGGTGTTGGAATTCGTCATCGGCCAGGGCGCCCAAATCAACCGGGAGCGGGCGGCGGACCTGCCCGAGGGGGGGACGCCCCCCCTGGTTCCGCCGGGAGAAGCCCTGCTCAAGTACATCAATGATCCCAAATATGTGGAACCCCTGTGGAAAGAACCCTGGTGGTAGGCTGAACCAACCCTGGCCCCTTGAGGGGACCCAGACCGGAGAATCAGGATTTTTTTCGGGCCTGGATGATCACCACATCGGCCCAAAAGGGAAAACGGCGGGCCAAAGCGAAGGCCGCCCCCAAGGCCCGCCGCCTGCCCGCCGGACCCCGCCGCCACACAAACCGGGTCCAGGGGGGAAACCCCCACCCCAAAGAAAGCCCCTCCACCCGGCTTAGCCGCAACCCCCCGCCGGTCCGGCCCTTTGGATCCGGTGGGCTGTTGACCAACCCCTTGATGGACCGGTAGCCAAACCGGGTCAGGTGGTCCGGGGGGGGATTGTAAAACGGATCCGCCGGGGGGGTGAACCCCCGCACCAAACGACCTTTCCAGCCATCCACCCAGCGGCCCAACCGGCAAGACAGCGAATCATAATTGGCCAGAGCCACCACCACCCGCCCTCCGGGTTTTAACACCCGGCTGATTTCCGCCATGGTCAGCCCCGGACGGATAAAATGGTCCAAGGCCCCTTTGCACAACACCGCGTCAAAGGTGTTGTCCCGGTAGGGGATTTCCTCTCCCAAATGGCGGATATACACCGGCGGCGCACCCCGCCAACGGGGGTCCACCCCCCGACGGGTTTCCTGCTGGGCAAACCGGATCAGCCGGTCCGACGGCTCCGCCGCCACCACCAGAGAGCCTGCCCCGGCACACTCACGGGCCAGCCGGGCGGCATCCTGTCCCATGCCGCTGGCCAGGTCCAACACCCGCATCCCCGGGGCCGCCTCCAGCAAGGCCAGGGACCGCTCCGTCATCCGGGCAAACAACCATTGGGTGTCCGGCCCCCCTTCCGGGGGAATGGTGTGGCTGATATCGTTTTCTATGTCGTGAACCAGCTTCATGGAAAAATCCCGATTATAACCTGTTCAAAAAAATGCTGTCCAGCGGTTCACCGCCTTTCTCTTTGGGCTTTCTTTATGGGGCTTTGCCCCAAACCCCACAAGGGAACAAAGTTCCCTTGACCCTGTTCATGTGTTCTACACAACCTGTAAAAGGGGGGGCGGGGGGGCATGCTCCCCCGCAATGCTTTTTGATTTTGGGGTTCTTGTCCGGCAACCAGCACCGCAAAACATCCCTCTCCCCCCGCGCTTCGCGCGCCCCCTCCCCACACAGGGAGGGGGCAATAACCTTCTACATTTCAATGGATTCAACAAACTGCAAACCCGTACAGCCACCAGCCGAATGGATGAGACTCTCCTCAACCAGCACATCCCGCCCCTCCCTGGATGGGGAGGGGCAGGTCGCATAATGCGACCGGGGAGAGGGGCGGTTGGGGCGGGCTGATTGCACTTCTTTTGGGGGTTCCTGTCCAGCACCAGCACAGCCTTGCGTTGTGTCGCCTGTCGGCTCCAAACGCCAATGGCTGGCTGGTGCCTTTCTTTTTGGGGTTCCTGTCCAGCGGTTCACCACCGCCACGGGCCTTCCGGCCCGCTTGGGGCGGGGTTCACCGCCTTTCTTTTTGGGGTTTATTCTCCGGTTTCATCCAGACCGCACAATTGAGAGCTGACGCGCCACAGTTGTTCGCCATGGGCGTCGTTGAGGGCGGCCTTGGACGGCCCGGCTGTTTTTTGGCGGATAAAGAACCCTCCCGACCCCTTGCCCGACAACACCTCATCCTGGGAGGAGGCCAGATACACACTGGTGGCCGCCCCTTTGGCCGGGGAAAGGTAAAACGGGCGGAACAGCCGGTACATCCAGGGCAGGCCGTCAAACAACCCGGTTTTCACCACTCCCGGATGAAGGGAGTGGGCCGTAATCCCCAGACCGCCCCACCTTTTGGCCAATTGGCGGGTAAACATCACCTGGGCCAGTTTGGATTGGCTGTAGGCTTTGGAATAGGTGTATCCCCGGGTCAACTGCAAATCATCAAAATGGATGCGCCCGAAATAGTGAAAAGAAGAAGACACGCTGATGACCCGCCCCTGGGCCTGGGCCAGGGGCTTTTGCAGCAGCCGGGTGAGCAGGAATCCGGCCAGGTAATTGACGGCGAACTGGGTTTCCAGACCGTCCGGGGTTTGAATGCGGCGGGCGGGCCAGACCCCGGCATTGTTGATCAGCACATCCAGCCGGGGGGCCAGGGCGGTCACAGCTTCGGCCAATTGGCGGACCTGGTCCAGGAGGGACAGGTCCGCCAGCAACAACACCGGCTCCCGGTTTGCGGCTTGAAGCCTCTCCGGCTCTGCTGTTTGGGGCATGTCCATCCCTGCCGCCCGGCGGACCTCCTCCAAAACCGACTGCCCCTTTTGGGGGTTTCTGGCGGTCAATATCAACCTGGCCCCTTTGGCGGCCAAAGCCAGTGCGGTGGCCCGGCCGATACCCCCGGTGGCTCCGGTGATCAAAACCGTTTTGCCGATCATGGATGGTGCCTTTCAAATTGTTGTGGCTTTAAAATATAACCTCCCCTTGTTGACTATGCGCCGGTGATTGTGGGTGGGGCCTTTATATTTTGGAGAAATGTCCGGTATTTGACAAACTTTTGGGGAGTTGAGGGAGTATGTTTATATCAAGGGGGTGGCCCGCCCCGGAGGAAACCCCCAACCCTTGCCCAGGAATCCCATGCTGATCCTCAAACCGCCGGATATTCCCTCCAGGGAAATCACCCCGGAAGCTCTGTATATCAGCCGCCGCCGGTTTATCCAAACCGGGGCGGTGTTGGGGGCGGGCCTGGCCCTGGGGGCTGCCGGGTGGAGCCGTACCGTGCGGGCTGCTCAAAAAGGGTTGGGAAAAATAACACCCGGCACCCCGGTTGCGGGGGAAACCCTGACCCCTTATGTTCATGCCACCAGCTACAACAATTTTTACGAACTGGGCACCGACAAGGAGGACCCGGCCAAAAACGCCGGGCGGCTGGTGACAGACCCCTGGTCCATTGTGGTGGATGGCGAAGTTGCCAAA
>JAOUFO010000186.1 GCA_029858165.1 Deltaproteobacteria bacterium
GATGACCTCCTGGATATCCAGCACCGCGATGGGGTCCACCCCCGCAAAAGGCTCATCCAGCAGAATAAAAGCCGGGGCCATCACCAATGCCCGGGCGATCTCCACCCGGCGGGCCTCTCCGCCGGATAACTGGAACCCCAGTGAATGGCGTATTTGGACCAACCCCAGGTCCTCCAGACCGGCCTCCATGCGGAGGTGCATTTCCTCCTCCGAAATATCCAGTTGTTCCAGAACCGCCATCAGGTTTTCCTCCACGGTCAACCGGCGGAACACACTGCGTTCCTGGGGCAGGTATCCCAGCCCCTTTTTGGCCCGCAGATGAAGGGGCAGGTGGCTGATGGGTTCGCCATCCAAAAACACCTCTCCGTTGTTGGGGGGCACCACCCCGGCAATCATATAAAACGTGGTGGTTTTGCCCGCGCCGTTGGGTCCCAACAACCCCACCACCTCCCCGGAGGCCACATCCAGGTCTATGCCGTTGACCACCGTTCTTGAGCGGTAGATTTTTTCCAGGTCCCTGGCCATCAGGGTGTGAGCCGGTTTTTCCCCTTTGGGCTTGGCGGACAAGCCGCTTTTGGCCCCCATGGCTTTGACCCCGGCCCGTTTTGGGCGTTGGGTTTTTTGGCCGGTTTGTTTGTTTCCGGTGGTTTTTTCGTCTGGTTTAACGGCCATTGGCGATGATGATTTCCATGTATTGGTTGGCCTCTTCAGGGGACAACACCTCCTGAAGGGCATTGGTAAACATCGGCCGCCCGTCAAACACCCGGCCCGACAGGGGTTTCAGTTTGGCCAGGGTGGCGGGGGGCACATTCAGGGCGGCCAGACGGGTCAGCTTTTCCTCATCCAGTTTATAGGGGGCCAGGGCCTTGGGGTCTATGGTCAGGGTGACGGATTTTTGCCCGCCGGTGACGATTCCCTTGTCCACATCGGCATACACCTCAATCCGGTCAGAGGCAAGGTCAAACCGCCCTTCCTGCATCACGGCGGCGTTGCCGCTGAGGAGGATGGTCTGGAGGTTTTTTCCGCTGCGGGCCGCATCGGCCTTTACCACCCTGCCCGGTTGTTGAATGACAACCGACCCTTCCGCCTCAAACCGGGCCAGCTTGCGTGCCGGGGTGAAGTGCAGTTCTATCTTTTGCCCCTGGATGGTCCAGCCCAATTCCACCCGTTCCACGGTGACATTTCCGGTCAACAGGATCGCCCTGGTGTTTTTTTCCACTTCGGCTTTGCCCGCCCGTAGCAGGTAGGTGTCCTGGGGTTGGCGGAGTTTGGCCCCCTCTGCGGGTTCGCGGCTTGCCTGAGGCAACCCCGTATCAGCCTCCTCCCCGGACAAGGGGTTTTCCCCCGGGAGGTCCGGGGGGGTGAACGGCGTGTGGCCCGGGGCGGGGGCCGGGTTGAGGGCCGCATCGGGGGAGAAGGAGGAAACCGCCTGATAGCGGATGAACAGCGGAACCGCATCGGTGCCGGAAACGGTGTGGCGGTTGGGATTGGTTTCCGCCCGCACCTCATCGGCCTCTATCCACAGGGGGCCTTCGGCCAGACTCGCGTTGCCGAACAGAATGATCACGCCGGTTTTGTATTCCACCACCGCATGGTCCGCCTTGGCCTGTCTTCCCGGCTGGGTGATTTCCACCTCACGGTCCATCAAAAACCGCAGAATATCCTCTTTTTGGGTGTAGGTGGCTTTCAGCACCTGGGCCTTGACCGTCAGGTTGAGTTTGACCACCACCCCGGTCACGTTGCCCTCCAGGGATGCCACACCGGATTTCAAATCCAGCCATCCGCTTTGATCGGCGGAAAGGCAAAAGGATTTGTAGGCGGGGCAGGGCTTGGCCCCCAAGGCGGGATGGGCCGCAAACCCGGCCAGCCCGCAAAAAAAAGCGGTAGCCGCCCGAAGGACAACCCGCCGGGGGAGGGAACGCGCCCATCCCTGCCTTCCCCCCAATCCGTTTAAAAAGCGGGGAAGGCGAATTGGTTGCGGCGGGGGGGGGAAACCCGCTTCAAGCGGTTTCCCGTTTGGTGGGCCGGATGGATTTTTCATGTTGGCTGGCTTGTTTTACCGCGGCCTGAACAAAGGCTTTGAACAACGGGTGAGGCTCAAAGGGTTTGGATTTGAATTCCGGGTGAAACTGGCAGGCCAGAAACCAGGGGTGGTCCGCCAATTCCACCATTTCCACCAGGCCGGTTTCCCGGTTGGTGGCCGAAACCACCAGCCCGGCCTGGGTGATTTTGGGCAGGACTTCGTTGTTCACCTCGTATCGGTGGCGGTGGCGTTCGCTGATTTCCAGGGTTCCGTAAACCCGGTGGGCCAGGGAGCCTTCCTTTAATTGGGCGGGAAAGGCCCCCAACCGCATGGTCCCCCCTTTGAGCAAGGTTTTAAACTGGTCCGGCATCAGGGCCACCACCTGGGTGTCTCCCGGTTTGGAAAATTCGGCGGAATTGGCATCCGGGATGCCTGCCTTGTGGCGGGCGAATTCTATCACCGCCGCCTGCAACCCCAGGCATATGCCGAAAAAGGGGATTTTGTGTTCTCTGGCAAAGCGGATCGCCTTTATTTTTCCTTCTATGCCCCGTTCACCAAACCCCCCCGGCACCAAAATGGCATCCAGCCCTTTCAGCAGGTTCTGGCCCCCGTCATCATTTTCCAGCAGTTCGGAGTTTACATACACCGTTTCCAGTTCCACCCGGTTGGCCAGGGCCCCATGGGCCAGGGATTCATTCAGGCTTTCGTAGGATTCCCGCAGGTCCACATATTTGCCCACAACGCCGATGCGCACCTTGCCGTGGGGGTGGTTGTGGTGCTCGGATATATCGGCCCATTTTTGAAGGTCCGGCTGGCGGGTCCACATGGAAAGCCGCTCCACGATTTGATCATCCAACCCTTCGGAATGGAATCTCAAGGGGACCTCGTACACCGAGCTGACATCCTCCCCGGCGATCACGCATTCCACATCCACGTTGGTGAACATGGCGATTTTGCGTTTCATGTCGTTGGAAATGGGCTGGGTGGTGCGGCAGATCAGAATATCCGGCTGGATACCGATTTCTCTGAGTTTGTTGACACTGTGCTGGGTGGGCTTGGTTTTCATCTCCCCCACATGGCCGATGTAGGGAATCAATACCAGATGAATAAACAGGATGTCCCGCCGTTTCATATCATGGCGAAACTGGCGGATGGCCTCCAAAAACGGAAGCGATTCAATATCCCCCACGGTGCCTCCCACCTCCACCAAAGCGATATCCACCCCTTCGGCGGCCTTTAGCACATTGTTTTTGATTTCATCGGTGATGTGGGGGATGACCTGCACCGTGACCCCCAGGTAATCGCCGCGGCGCTCCTTTTGGATCACGGAATCGTATATCTGCCCGGTGGTGAAGTTGTTGGAGCGGCTGAGCCGGGCGTGGGTAAACCGCTCGTAATGGCCCAGGTCCAAATCTGTTTCGGCCCCGTCATCGGTCACAAACACCTCTCCGTGCTGAAAAGGGCTCATGGTGCCGGGGTCCACATTGATGTAGGGGTCCAATTTGGTGACACTGACCGTCAGCCCTCTGGCTTCCAGCAAGGCCCCGATGGAGGCTGTGGCAATCCCCTTGCCCAATCCCGATACAACCCCCCCGGTGACGAAAATAAACTTTGTTTTCATGGCTGGCTCTTTGAATGTGGGGTGCTTTAGGGCTGCGGGGAACAAAGAAAGAACCCTGTTTGGCGGGTGGTTCCCAAACCGGCCTGATCACAAGGAAGTCTTAAAATAAAGCGCGTCGGAACCAAGGCGGCCCAAGATGGTTGCAGGCGGTCGGTTTCAAACCATGGCCTTCAATTCCCGCTCCACCAGGGACGAATCACCGGTGTTCCATTCCATCAGCCGCCGCAAATGGACCATGCTGTCCAGATCTATGGAGGTGCACAAAAAGCCCAGACGGTGGGGGTCCGTGTGGGCCACTTTGGCCTCCATGGAGATCACCACGTCGGAATCATCCAAAATCACCTTGATATCCCATTTTTCCGGGGAACCTTCCTGCCAGCCGTCCGGTTTTTCAAGCAACACACCTTTCAGCGAAATATCCAGCACCTTGCATTGAAATTGTCGGCTGCCGTTGGTTAAGGTGGCCAGGCAGTCAAATTCTATCCTGGAGAAGGTTCTGTGGTTGTTTTCCATGGAAAAGTTCCTTATGCCGCGGATTGCTCACCCCAAAAAAAGGTCCGGAATCAACCCAAACCGGCTTTTCCTCCTTACCTTTCAAATTATCTGTTTGCCGGTTGAAAAACCAGCCTATAATTTTTGGAAACCCGGGGTTTGCCTCCAGGACAGGCAGCCCCAAAAAAATTGTTCCAGAGGATGTGACCGGAGGACAGGAGGACAGGAGGATATCTCTCCGGTTTGTTCAGAGAGTCCGGG
>JAOUFO010000187.1 GCA_029858165.1 Deltaproteobacteria bacterium
CAATTTTAGGCTGGCTGGTGCCTTTCTTTTTGGGTCCCTGTCCAGCGCCAGCACAGCCCGGCGTTGTGTCGCCTGGCGGCTCCAAACGCCAATGGCTGGCTGGTGCCTTTCTTTTTGGGTCCCTGTCCAGCGCCAGCACAGCCCGGCGTTGTGTCGCCTGGCGGCTCCAAACGCCAATGGCTGGCTGGTGCCTTTCTTTTTGGGTCCCTGTCCAGCACCAGCACAGCCCGGCGTTGTGTCGCCTGGCGGCTCCAAACGCCAATGGCTGGCTGGTGCCTTTCTTTTTTCCAATTCAATCTCAATCCATCCCATGACCCTGCGGACCTGTTTAAAATCTTCCATTTTTCCCGGTTCCATGGGGGGTTCTCCTGGGGCTTGGGGGTTGTTGCTGGCGGCGGTGGTGGTTTTTGGGGGGTGCGACCGCCAACGCCGGGGGGTGGGGGAAGCCCCTCCCCCGGAGGCCCGCCCCGGCCAATCCATGGCTGCGGCCAAAAACACCCCCGTCACCCTGGACGGCAGCGCCAGTTCCGGCCGTCAGGGCAACAACCTGATTTATACCTGGAGCCAGATATCCGGCCCCCCGGTTGCCTTGGAAGGGGCAGACACCCCCACCCCCCGGTTTGTATCTCCGGGGCGGGCCGGGGAGTTGACCTTTGGCCTGAGAGTCAGCGACGGCATCCATGAATCCGATGAAACCCGGGTGAGTGTCACCGTGGGCAACCCCTTGCGGGAGCCTCCCACCGCCGAGGTTCGCAGGCCTCAATCCTTCCACAACCATTCCATTTTTGACGCCGGATTCGGCACACCCACCGTTAACGGAGGGGAAACCCTGATGCTGGACGGATCCCCCAGCCGGGACCCGGACGGGGGTGCCCTCAGTTTTTTTTGGTCTCAAACCGGGTCCGGCCCCCGGGTGCGGCTGTCCAACCCCCACACCCCCAGGCCTTCCTTTTTGGTCCCCAACCAGGATGCCACCCTGCATTTTGAACTGGTGGTGAAAAACGGGGACAGTCCATCCCCCCCCGCCAGGGTACGGATAAACACCCTGGCCTACCGGGGGGAGGCCAATCCGTTGTGGAAAAACCCCTTTTGGGGGGGCTTGACCATTGCCGAACAGGGGTTTGCCCATGGGGTGTGGCAGATGGCCACCCATGCCCAAACCGCCTATCTGGCCGCGGGTTGGGGGGGATTTCAGGTGGTGGACCTCAGCCTTCCAACCCACCCCCGGCTGTTGGGAAAAATCGCACCGGCCTCCCTGCTGGGGGGGTTTATCAACACCGGCGTGGCGGTGGTGTGGCCCTGGGCCTATGTGGCGGAGGATTACAATCTGATCAACGCCATCAACATCACGGACCCGGCCCGCCCGATAAAAAACGGCCCCCTGATCCTGGGGGATGCCCAGCGTCTGGCGGCCGTCACCACCCCGGACGGACAAACCTATGTGTTTGCCCTGGGGGGATTTTCCGACAGCCCCGCCAACCCGCGGCCCGGCAGAATTTCCGTTCTGCGGCCAGACCCGGACCATCCCGGCGGTTTGGTGTTGGTCACCAGCCTGGATACCGGCGGCGAGGTCAACAATGTGGCGGCTCTCGGCAATACAGTCTGGCTGGCCAACGGCCAAAGGGGACTCAAAGGGTATGATCTGGCCTCCCTGCGGGCTGCTCCCCCTGCCCTGGTGGAAACCGCAAATCTGGCCACCCCCGGTCCGGCCCTGGATGTGGCTGTGAATGGGGATTACGCTTTTGTGGCCTCTGCCGCCGCCGGGCTGGCAGTGGTGCGCATCAGCCGGGATGGACGACCTCTGGCCGCCCCCATCCTGGAACGGGTGGAACCCCTGGGAGACATCCGGCAGGTGACGGTATCCGATGGGCGGTTGGTGGCGGCAGGGGGCACCACTTTGTTTGCCTACACCCTTTTTTCAGGGGGGATGACCCTTGCAGGCAAATACACCGCCCCTGGGGCCGTGACCACCCTGGCGGCCCTTCCCGCAACCGCTGGAGTCGGCTATGTGGTAGTCGGGCAGAACACCGGTCTGGCCACCCTGCGGACTCTTCCCCCCAGCTTTTCCCTTCCCCTGGGGGCCACCGATGAACTCCCCCCTGCCGCCCAGCCGCCGGTTGTTGCGGGGAATCATCTGTTTCTTACCGGCCCCGGCGGCCTGACCAGCATCAATGGCCGCAACCCCCTGGCCCCCGTTCGGGCCGGTGTGGTTCAAACCGAATCCCGTTGGAGTTCCTGTCTGGCCCCCTGGGGGGATTACCTGGTGGTGTGTGCCGGAAACAAACTTGAAATCATGGATATCGCCAATCCTGTTCTGCCTGTCCGGGCCGCCAGCCTTTCCACCGCGGCCCTGCCGGTGGCCGTCGCGGTGGAAAACGGCATCGCCTATGTGGCCGAAAACGCGGGCAGCACCAACCTGCTGGAAATCGTGGATGTCACAAACCCGGCCCTCCCCGCCCTGATCAGCACCTACCGCCATCCGGGGCAACCCCCCGCCGTATCCATGGTGGTATCCGGCCACACGGTGGTGTTGGCCCATCAGGGGGGGGAAGGGGTGGTTTCCATCCTGGATTGCTCCAATCCCGCCCGCGTCACCCAGACCGGAACCATCACCCTGCCCGGCCAAAACACCCTGGCCGGCCTGGACCAGGGGCGGCTGGTGATGGCCAACAGCCGGGTGGGGATGGTGATTCAGGATATTTCCAATCCGGCCCACCCCCGCCAAACGGGGGCTTACCGCCTGCCCTTCCCCAATTCAGGGGGACAGGCGGCCTTGGCCGGGGGATACGCCATTTTCAGCCGGGGGGCAGACCCCCTGCTGGTGTTGGATATCAGCGGCGAAACCCCCACCCTGGCCGGCCAGATCAACCAGGGAGCCGACTGGGCGGTGCCCCTGGGAGAGTATATGATTGGCCAGACCCCCGCTGCCGCGGGGGGTGTGCATATCAACCCCCTGGCCCCCGCCTTGTTCCCCTTAAACGCCTCCGCCCCGGCAGAAACCCGGTTGGATTACACCCTGACCTTTCCCCCGGCCACTGGGGGCGAAACAGCCTGTTTTGTCACCGGGGGGGTGTGCCGGGTGAATGCATCCGGTGATGGTGGCAGCGCGGTCATCCATTGGTGGCTGCCCCCCCAACCGGGAGACCACGAACTGCTGATCGCCGTGGGGGATGGCAACCGGTTTTCCACCGCCAAAGACCGGGTGCGGGTGGAATAAACAATAGCCGTTTGCTTTCGCCGCCGGTTGGGCTATGAATAAGTGAAAACCTATCTCAACCTCCTATAAAAAGGTTGGCCATGACATCCTCCTCAATCGCCGCCACCGCCAGAAAAGCCATTTGTGTCTCCCCCCAGGACACCGTTCTGATGGCAGTGGATGCGTCCATCCCCGAAAAAGCCGGGGCGGTGGCCGTGGTGGAAAACGGTTTGCTGGTGGGCATTCTCTCCGAACGGGATGTGATGGTGAAGGTGTTGCATCAACGGCTGGACCCCAACACCACCCTGGTGAGGGATGTGATGACCACCGAGGTGATGACCATTCGTCCGGATACCCCCTTTGAAGAAATCATGGGGTTGATGCTGAAAAAACACATTCGTCATCTGCCGGTTTCCGCCGATGGAAAAACGGTCACCGAAATGGTCTCCCTGCGAAACGTGCTGCAACACCTGGTGATTGAAATGAAATCCTCCCTGCGCCACATGGAATCCTACCTCAACGCCGACAGCCCCGGCGGCTGAAGCCGCTGGACAGAACCCCAAAAAGAAGTGCAATCAGCCCGGCTAACGCCGCATGGAGGCGAAGCCGACAAGCGGGGGCCGGTGCTGATTGCCGGACAGGACCCCAAAAAGAAAGGCGGCGCAAGCCAGCCTGAACCGCCCCTCTCCCCGGTCGCTTAAAGCGACCTGCCCCTCCCCATCCAGGGAGGGGCGGGATGTGCTGGTTTGAACCCGATCCATCCAACTGAATTGTGGAGATGTGACTTTGTTGTTTGTTGATTTAATTAAAAATGTAGAAGCCAAACACCCCCATCCCTGTGTGGGGAGGGGGGCGCGCGAAGCGCGGGGGGAGAGGGAAATTTTGCGGTGGTGAACCGCTGGACAGAACCCAAAAAGAAAGGCGGCGCAAGCCCGGCCAAAAGGGCCGAAGGCCCGTGCCGGTGCTGAAGCCGCTGGACAGGACCCCAAAAGAAAGGCGGCGCAAGCCCGGCCAAAAGGGCCGAAGGCCCGTGCCGGTGCTGAAGCCGCTGGACAGAACCCAAAAAGAAAGGCGGTGAACCCCGCCCCAAAGAAAATGGAGAACCGGGTGGAATATAGGGGAGGGTCAGGTGCGGGTGTTGCTGTAGGTGCGGAGTTTTTGAGTGACCAGCAGTGCGATTTTACGGAA
>JAOUFO010000188.1 GCA_029858165.1 Deltaproteobacteria bacterium
GGAAGGGTTTCCGGTGGTGCTGGGAGGCCCCGCCTACGAGCGCACCACCCCCACCGGGGCCGCTTTGCTGGCGGCAGTGGCCATGCCCGCCCCGGATGGATGGACCGCTGTCCCGGTGAAAACCGGGGTGGGGGTGGGCACATTGGACCCCCCTCAACTGCCCAATCTGTTGCGGGCGGTGTGGTGCAGGCAGTCCCCTGGGGATGGCCCCGGCGGCGGGGAGACCGCTTGGGTCAACGAATGGGTGGAACAGGCGGAAGCCAACCTGGATGACGCCAACCCGGAATGGCTGGGCTACCTGATGGAGCGGCTGTTGGAGGCGGGGGCGCTGGATGTGGCCTATACCCCGGCCCAGATGAAAAAAAACCGGCCCGGAACCTGTATCCAAGTGGTGTATCCCCCCGCTTTAAGGGCCGGGATGTTGGAACTGCTGTTTGCCGAATCCACCACCCTGGGGGTGCGCTATCAACTCTTATCCAGGGCGGTGGCGGCCCGCCGGGGGGTTGTGGTCCACACCCCCTGGGGGCCGGTGGCCGGCAAAGCGGCCAAAATACCGGCAGGGAGAGGGAATTCCGTCTGGCGGTTTTCCCCCGAATTTGATTCAGCCAGCCGGGCTGCCCGCCAGGGGGGGGTCCCTTTGCAGCAGGTGTACCGGGCCGCCCAGCGGGCCTATGAGGAATTGCAGCCCGCCCCGGATGAAGACTGAGCTTTTTTTGCCCTACAGTTTTGCGGATATTCCGGTACAATTCCACAGAATGAGGACCTTGCCATCCGCCCTGGGGCGGCTAAAGGGCGGGCTTCAACGCCTTTCTTTGGGGGCCGCAACCCCCTTTTCACCCGTAAACCGGATTTGTGATGAGCCGAGAACACCAGGACCCCCAATCCCCCCTTTATAAAATCCGCCATTCCCTGGCCCACGTGCTGGCCCAGGCGGTGCTGGAAATCCGCCCGGATGCCAAACTGGGGTTCGGCCCTCCCATTGAAAACGGGTTCTATTACGATTTTGACCTGGAGCAGCCCCTGGTCCCGGAAGACCTTCCCCTGTTGGAAAAAGCCATGCGCAAAATCATCGGGGCCAACCAGAAGTTTGAACGGGAGGAGCTGCCCGCCGAGGAGATGATCCGCCGGTTGACGGACCAGGGGGCGGTGTTCAAGGCCGAACAGGCCCAGGATTTGAAACAGGGGGGGGAGGCCACCCTCAGCCTGTATAAAAACGGTCCGTTCAACGATATGTGCGAGGGACCCCATGTGGAATCCACCGGTAAAATTCCCGCAGACGGGTTTAAGCTGGACAGTCTGGCCGGAGCCTATTGGAAAGGCAGCGAAAAAAACAAAATGTTGCAGCGGGTGTATGGGCTGGCTTTTGAAAACAAACAGACCCTAAAAGATTTTTTGGAAAAGCGGGAGCTGGCCAAGGAGCGGGATCACCGCAAGCTGGGGGTCCAGATGGAACTGTTCACCATTGCCGATGAGGTGGGCAAGGGGCTGCCCCTGTGGCTGCCCAACGGCACGGTCATCCGGGACGAGTTGGAAAATCTGGCCAAGGAAACGGAATTCCGCTACGGCTACCAGCGGGTGGCCACCCCCCACATCACCAAGGAGGGGTTGTTTTTGACCTCCGGCCACCTGCCCTATTATGCCGACAGCATGTTTCCCCCCATGGTATCCGATGGGGAAACGTTCTACCTGAAACCCATGAATTGCCCCCTGCACCACATGATCTACAAGGCATCCCCCCGCAGTTACCGGGAGCTTCCCCTGCGGCTGGCGGAATACGGCACCTGTTACCGCTACGAGCAGTCCGGGGAGCTTTCCGGGCTGTTGAGGGTGCGGGGGCTGACCATGAACGATGCCCACATTTATTGCGCCGAAGAGCAAACCCGGGAGGAGTTTGTAAAAGTGATGCGGATGCACATCGAATACTACCGGCTGTTCGGCATTACCGATTACTGGGTGCGCCTTTCTCTGCCGGACCTGGATTCAGGGGAAAAATATGTGGGAGGCCGGGAGTTGTGGGAGCGGGCCGAAACCCTGATGACCGCAGCCATGGAGGAGGCCGCCATCCCCTATGAGGCCCGGCGGGGGGAGGCCGCCTTTTACGGCCCCAAGATAGATATGCAAATCCGCAATGTGATGGGCCGCGAGGAAACCGCCTCCACCAATCAGTTGGACCTGATCATGGCGGACCGGTTTGATTTGTCCTATATCGGGCGGGACAACCAGCGCCACCGTCCCCACATTATCCACCGGGCGCCCCTGGGCACCCATGAGCGGTTTGCCGCTTTTCTGATTGAGCATTACGGGGGGATTTTTCCCACCTGGCTGGCCCCCCGCCAGGTGCGGGTGATCCCCATCAACCCGGAAATGAACGATTACGCCCACCGGGTGGTCCAAACCCTGCGGGATGATTTTGTGCGGGCGGAAGTGGATGACAGCAACGACACCCTGGGCAAAAAAATCCGCAACGGCGCCGCCGACAAAGTGCCCAACCTGTTTATCGCGGGGGCCAGAGAAATGGAGGAAGGAAAAATCACCTGGCAGCGCATGGGCAGCAAACAGGGCCAAAGCCTGCCTTTGGATGAAGCCAGGACCCTGCTGCTGAAGGAAATCAAAGACCGCACCGACTGGCGCCGGGGCTAACCGGCGCGGATTTCCTTGTTCAACCGGGAAATCTCCTTTTGGATTTCATCGGCTTTGCGGGGCTGGCCCATATCGGTGAAAATGTTGTACTGAAATTCCAAAAACTTCACTTTTTCCTGGGCTTTCAGCTTGGGGGTCATCCGACTGGTGTCAATTTCGCGGATGCCCAGAGCCAGGGTGTTCAATGCGGCCTTGGGGTTTTCAAACAAAAAGATGTTGCGGGCGATATAGAAATAGGCTTTGTATTTTTGAGTGAACCGGTCCGATTTGGCTGCCTCCAGATAAAACCCGTTGGCGATGGCCACCATGCTGGACAATGTTTTTTGGATGGCCAGCAGGCTGTTGCCCGCCAAAGGGGTGATGTTGAAGCGGCGGTTATCCCGGTTGAACCGGGTGATAAAGGCCGAAAGCTTGTTCATATCCCCCACCCGTTGGGATCCATCCCCTTTGTTGGTCTGCACCCGGTGGTAAAAATCCAGAATTGTCTGAAAAATGTTGGCTTTGCGGTAGGCCAGCTCCCCTTTTTTCTGTAAAAACAGGGGGCGGCTTTTGGCCTTCATCACCCGTTCGTATTCCCCCATGTGGACCAGGGCATCATAAAACCGCTCTCCCTGCATGTACAATTTGATGATTTTTTCGCGGGAATTGAAATCGTTGGGGTCCTTTTTGATGTTCACCATGTTCAGCATGGTGTCGTGGATTTGCTTTTCGCAGGAGGCGGTATCGTAATAGGCGTTTCCCATCAGGCGAAAAACAGCCAGCACCACCCCCTGGGCGCTGATATTGATGCAGTAAGGTGATTTTTGCAGGGAAATGGATAGAGCATCCAGAGCATGAAAAATCAGGAAATGCTGCCGCTGGGGATCTGTATTTTCCTTGGCGGCGGCCTCCAGATACAACCGGCCCAGGGCCTCAAACACCCGGCCCGCCGCATCATGGGTGAAATAGAATTGAATGAACCGTTCTTCCATGCGGGCCAGGTCCGCCGTCCGGGTTTTTTTCTCCAGAGCGGAGGCTGTCTGGGCCAGACCGGATTTGGGCTTTCTGGAAAAAAAACCCTTTAGTCTTTTGGCCTCTTCCGCCAGGGCTTGCTCCACCACCGGCTTGGACCTGGAATCAAAGGAAAACGAATACAATTCGGACGCGCCCCCCCTGCTCCGCGGATCGTTCCGGTCATTGGCCGTGGTTTCCATGGGTTCCCGCCTTGTGTCTGGATTCATGTATCAATGGGGGATGGATAACAGGATAGCCTGATTCCACCCCATTCCCTACTTAAACGATCTATCTGCTACAGATGAACCCTGTACTTATACCGTTTGTCAAAAGAGAAGTAAACCAAAAGGATATTAGTATGACGCCAAAAGAAGTGCAACCAGCCCGGCTGCGCCGCATGGAGGCGAAGCCGACAAGCGGAGGCCGGTGCTGGTTGCCGGACAAGGACCCCCCACAAGAAGTGCAACCAGCCCGGCTGCGCCGCATGGAGGCGAAGTCGACAAGCGGAGGCCGGTGCTGGTTGCCGGACAAGGACCCCCCACAAGAAGTGCAACCAGCCCGGCTACGCCGCATGGAGGCGAAGCCGACAAGCGGAGGCCGGTGCTGGTTGCCGGACAAGGACCCCCCACAAGAAGTGCAACCAGCCCGGCTACGCCGCATGGAGGCGAAGCCGACAAGCGGAGGCCGGTGCTGGTTGCCGGACAAGGACCCCAACAAGAAGTGCAACCAGCCCGGCTACGCCGCATGGAG
>JAOUFO010000189.1 GCA_029858165.1 Deltaproteobacteria bacterium
CCAAACGCCGTAGGCTGGCTGGTTGCCTTTGTTTTGGGGGTCCCGGCCAGCAACCAGCACAGCCCTGCGTTGTGTCGCCTGGCGGCTCCAAACGCCGTAGGCTGGCTGGTTGCCTTTGTTTTGGGGTTATTTTTTCAGCAGGTCAAAGAACCGGTGGGGGGGGATCAGCACCCGAAGTTCATCGGCCAAAGCCTGACTGCCAGATACATCCAAAAACACCGGGGAAAACAACCCCTTCACCCGGTAGAGTTGTTCTATCACCCCCCGGGCCAGCTCTTTTTGACTGGCCGCCGGAGAAATCACAAACACCTCTTTTTTTTCCATCCTCAAAATGGTTTCCAACACATCCCGCCCCCGCTGGGAGAAGGTTTGATACTCTTCTCCCTGGGGCGGTCTGGCGGCAGGTTCCCCCTCCTGGCCTTCCGCCACCGGGGATGCCCGCCCCTCAAACAACTGGTTCACAAAAGCAAGGCTGGCCCCCGGCCGCCAGATTTTAAGCCGCATATGGACGCGGTTCAACCACCGGTCCCGCATTCGCAAACCGGATTCCTTTTGAAAAATATCCCGCGCCATTTGGCTGATTTCCCGGGCCAGGGATTCTATGGTCTCCAAATGGTCCGGGGTTAAAAATTCCGGGGGGGTTTCCAATGCGGTGGCCAGCCGGGCCATGGTTTCCCCATAGCGCACCAGATAAGGGGCATCCCATTCGGTAAAATTGAAAGAGGACACAATATCCAAAATATCCCCGATCAGGTCCCGATACCCTTCCATTTCCTGCCTCAACCGGGGAAACCGCTCCATCCAACTGGCCATTTCGGACAGAGTGGAATAGACCTCCCGATGATCGCATTTAGGGTACAGCCGGGAAAACTTTCCCTGTTCTGACGAAGTGCTGCCCAAAATCAACACCTTTTCCACCGGAATTTGGGCAATGTCCTTTAGTTCCGGCGGGGCGGGACGCACCAGGGTCAACACGGTTTCGGCCATCATCCGGCTGGTAAGGGGGATAACCGCCGCCTGAATCAGCCCGGCCCAGGCGGCATGGTGGGCCGCCAGGCCATCCAGAATGTGTTTCAACCCGGCCCCTTCCGGGGTGGCCATCACCTCCGCCAGACCCTTGGCCATCACTGCGGAAGGTTTATCCAATTGATCCGGAGCAGACACCAACGCCGGGCGCAGACGAAACAAACGGGATTCCTCCCCCAGCTTAAACACCTGGGTTTCCCTCAACAGGCAAAACGGCCTTAAGGCCGGGGGCAGATTAAAAGTGACCGCCTCTCCCGAAACCTCCTCGGTTTGGACCTGGGACAATATCTCCTGGCTGTGTTTGCTTAAAATGGGTTGCACCGCCTTCCACAGCAGGTCCGAAACCCCGTGGGAGGCCAACCCCTTTTTGGCGGCCGAATCCTGCAAGTCGTACAAACCTATATCACAAAGGCTTTTGAGCGCCTGCCTGATCGGCGTGGCCCCATCGGCATAACCTGCCATCAAAGCCGAAAACGTATCTCTGGCCTTTAAAAAGGCCTTGGATGCCTCTGAACCGGAAAACAGACCCGGTTCTCCGGCCAGGGCCGGGGGTTCCAGAAACGGGTTTTCGTTTTCCCGACCGTTTTTCATGGCCCCCGGATCAAACCCGAATTCCTTGATCCTGGATTTGTCAAACACCCCGTTCAGGTACAGGATCCGTCCCAGTTGATTGCGGGACATGCTGATTTGATGCTCCCAGGTGACATGCAGATAAACCGCCTCAAACAGCCGCGAACCGAACTGTTTGAATAAGGTTTCCAGCCGTTGAAACATATACCGCCGCACCAGCCGGACCACCTGCCGGGTGACCAGATGGGTGTGGGCCAGTCTTAAGGGGGCGGGGCCGCAATCCAATGGAAACAACCGGGAATCCTCCCGGTTGAACAAAAGCACATACCCTTGCAGGGGGGCCTGGCCCCCCGGCTCCCCCTCCGGAGTCTTTTGGCGGATTTGATCCCTGGAGGTAAGCATGTTCAACCCCAACCGGAAAGCCGCCCCCAGCATGGCCTGACGTTCCCGGCCGTTCATCCCCTGCCGCCCCAGCACATAATTGGTCAGGGTGATCAGGGGATAGGCGCCGTGGGTGAAGGTTTCGGTCTGGCGGGTCTGGCGGGCCTGGGCTTCATCCTTGGAATGGGTCCGCAGTTTTTTGGCCAGTTCCTGAGCCACCCCCCCCATGGGAAACAGACTATCCCCCAACCGGCGGAGAATCTGACTGATTTCCTCCCGGCTGACAGGTATTTTATCGGATAGATTTTGGGCCACCCCTTTGACCGGCAATTTCGGGTTCAGGGATTGAAGCTTGGAAATATCATACCGTCCCAGACGGAAGGCCATCAGGTACAAACGTATTTTTTTTGTTTTTTCTGACAGCTGGGCCAGGGATTTGCGGCTGGCATAATCCCCTTGAAACGTGAGGGAGACCACCATTTCAAACAGCTTTTGCCTAAGAGGCCGGGGGACCTCGCTTCCGGTCAGTTGTTGGATTTCATGTGAAAGCTCCATGGTGTACCGCCGCAGGGGCGAGGCCACCTCAATTTCATCGGGGGTGGTTTTGGCCAAAGGCACCATTTTTTCATAAAGGGGGGCGTCCAAAAGCAACCGCTGGCGCAAAAATATAGAGGTAAACTGTTTTTGAAACTCCTCCCGCCGCTCCTCTTTTTGGTTCAGGCCGATGCGCAGTTCGTGAAGCAAGGCCCGCTTAAACCCCACCCGCGATTTGGCGTCTTCCAACAAAAACCCGCCAAAGCGCAATTTGAGTTCCACCAGAGAAATCCCCTGGGTCAACATTTCAAACATCGGACCCGATTCCGCCTCCAGTTCCTGCCCCTTCAGCAGGTCATAGAACTGGTCCACAAGCCGGGCATACCGGTCATGATATTCCACAATCAACGCGGCGTTGATCACCTGGGCTGGAGAAAGTTTGGATACCCCCGGGGCGTCCCGGTTTTTCACCAACTGGTCAAAGGTTTCCCGCAAGGCAGAGGGCACCCAATCCAAACGGGGGAGCAAAGCCAATTGGGGAAGAAACGTGTGGGGGTGTTTGATGCGGCCCAGGTAATCGGCCAACAACTCCGGGGATTGGGCCACCCGTTTGGGAACCTGGGCCAGGGTAAGGTCCGGTTGAATCAACATCCGCTCCCATTGGGCATTGGGACCCAGGGTGACAAACCCGTATTGGCCCCGGTGAAACAAGGTATCCAGCAGCAAAGGCAGCCCGTTGGTTCCCCGGTGGTTGTCCAGTTCCAGATGCAGCCCCCGGTGGGGATTGCCCGCCACCGCCCGCAACCAAGCCACAATCCCCCGCAAGTGGGTTTCCGGCCGGAAACGGCGGATGGTGGTGTCCCGGGTTTTGACCCCCTGACCAAACTGACCGCTGGCCAGATTGATTTCCCCCTCCTCAGAATGAATCTGCTGGATAATCCGGGTATCCAACCCCATCCCCCGCAAAACATCGGCCAGATCCATCAGTCCGGGATGATCCCGCAACCCCTGGTCCGTACTGGCCGCGTTGGATATGATTTCATAAACAATCATCCGTCCTACCCTGTGCAGTCCCGGCATTGAGGTCCCCTCCTCCACCGGAGGATTCGCCTTTTTTTCATTGTATCAGAAAAAACACCGTTATCATATGACACCCGGCTCCCCAGGGCCAAAAAGGCAGGGACTCCGTGCATTGGAAAGGGCCACCCTTTTTGTTTAATCCCGCAAAGGCTGGGAGGCGTTGAGTGCCTGGTCCAACTTTCCGGCCAGCCAGTCGGAATTTTCCAATCCCCGTTGAAATCGGCGGGTAAACACCCCCCGGCTGTTGGCCGCCAGGACCAATTGAATGTGAGAAAACCCCTTGCCCGCCTTTTCGGAATAGAACCCCACGGCCTGGGCCAACGGGCGCAGGGTTTCTTCCGGCGCCCGCAACAGGGTCCAAACCGGGGAGGCAAGGCCGTACTTTTTGGCGAATGCATCCAGGGCCGCGGGGGTATCCCGTTGGGGGTCAAAACTGACCAGGATCACCCGGGTGTTGTCCCGGGTCGCCGGGGGGAGCCGGGCCAGGGCTTTTTTAAGGTTTTGGACAAGGGTGGGGCACATATCCGGGCAATGGGTGAAAACAAACCCCAGCAGGACCGGGTGGCCCTCCCATTGGGCCAGCCGGACGGTTTTCCCCTGGGAATCAGTCCAATCCCCCCCGGCCGCAAACAACCGGGTTGTGGGCAAAGGGTCCGTGGGGCTTTGCCCCACCGCCGAATCCCCCCCAAAAAAACCCTCCAGAACCCCCCCGGCCGGTTGGCCCTCCGGTTGGCCATGGCCCTCCATGGCATGCATGGAGGATTCAGCCCTATCGGAA
>JAOUFO010000190.1 GCA_029858165.1 Deltaproteobacteria bacterium
GCTGGATGACTTGGCTGTAGAAGGGGGAGAGGATGGCTTGGATGACCTGATGGGGGGGGGCAGTGACGGGCTGGACCTCAACGCCATGGAAGACGGGTTGGAACTGCCCACCGAATCCGCCATGGATATGGAAAGCGCCGCGCCGGAATCCGGAGGAACAGGGGATGATCTGGACCTGGACAGTTTTTCCATGGATTCCATGGACATGCCCCAAGAACCTTCCTTTGGCGAAGCCCCCTCTGAAGAGGAGGAGGCTCCTTTTGGGGAGGAACCCTCCTTTGGCGATGAATTTTCCATGGGTGCGGCCGCGGTTGAAACCGGCACTGCCGGAGGAGAAGAAGTTTCAGATGAAGACTCCTTCACCGCCGTGGAGGACATCAACCTGGATGACGCCGCCTTTGATCTGAATTCCCTGGATGAAGCGGGTGAACCGGCGGCTTTTGAACCGGACGAATTTGATGCCAGCGGGGGAATGAATCTGGATTCCGGGTTTGAGGAGATTTCCCTGGGGGGTGCCATGGGTGCCCCGATGGATTTTGGTTTGTCCCAGCAACCGGCCCCTCCGGCCATGGATACCGGTTTTACCGCCGTTCCCGATGTGGACCTGGGCAGCCATGATGTGATGGAACTGAACCTGGATGCCATTGAGGCGGCGGCTCCGGCCCTGGCCGGGACCCCCACCCCCTTGAGCCAGGATATTTTAATGTCCATTCCCCACCAGGTGTCGGTGGAAATCGGCAATGTGGCCTTAAACGGGATGGACCTGATGGAACTTAAATACGGCAGCGTGGTCAAACTGGACCGGGCCGTGGGGGACCCGGTGGATTTGGTGCTGGAAGGCCGCCGCATTGCCCGGGGCGAAGTGGTGCTGATCAACGGAAAAAACCTGGGCATCCGCATTGTGGAACTGATCCGGTAACTTGGATGTTTGTTGAACAATCAGTGGACGGACATGAACATAGAACCCTACCAGTATGATGAAGTGGAACGGATCCAGGTGGGAAAGTATCCCGTCCTGGATTCTTTGATGCACCGCTGGGCCAGGCGCATAGAGGAAACCCTGTTCACCCAGTTCCAGTCAGAAATCTACGCCGGGGCGTCGGTGGTGGAAGAGATGCGCTTTTCTTCCTTTTTTTCCTCTTTAAGCGGCCCCAAGCCCATTTATCTGTTTGAAATGGACCCTTTTCGGGGCAAAGGGCTGCTGATTCTGGACAACCGGTTTTCCAGTTTGTGCGTCAACCGGGGGTATTCCCCCCATGGGGGGGGGGATGACAGAGAGGTGGCCCTGACCTCCCGCAACCAAATCCGGCTGCAAAAAGTGGTGGAACGGATGATGGACGACCTGGACATCTGCTGGAAAGAAGTCCATCCGGTAAAAACCAACCTGCTGAAAATCACCACTTTTTTGTTCCGGGCCAGAATCCTCAGCGGATATGAGCCGTGTCTGGTCACCCATATCCACCTTTCCGGCAACGGGTTCTCCTCCCGGCTGACATTGTGTCTGCCCAAGGTCTCTCTGGAGCCGGTGTTGGGCCGGATTCAGGAAAAAAATGTGATTCCCTCCCAGTTGATGGAATCGGCAGGCAAATCCCTGGACCGCAAGGCGGTGATGGGCCAGCCGGGGTTTCATGTGGGGGTCTCCCTGGGAACCGTACCGGTTTCTCCCAACAGCCCTTTGGAAGTGGGTGCGCTGATCCCCATTCAAAACAACCTGGGGGGGGATGCCGTGGTGACCGTGAACGGCAGGCCCCTGCTGGTGGGCAAATTGGGGGATACCGACGGGATGTTTTCGGTGCGGGTCACCGATACCTTTAAGCATCGCAAAGAAAGTCACATTCTCCAAAATCCTCCCTTTAAGGCCATCTCCTGGCCGACCGTAAAAAAATAAAATGAAAAGAAAGGCAGTTAGCCCGGCCAAAAGGCGGCCTCACCCCGCCCGCCTGCGGCGGGCCGCCCCTCTCCAGAGGGCGAGGGGCCTGGGTGTGCTGAATTGGTAAGGAAAAATCCATCTGTCTTGGGGGGCGGCTTATCGGATTGCCATACAATTGGAGCCGCCAGGCGACACAACGCAGGGCGGTGCTGGTTGCCGGACAAAGAGCCAAAAGAAAAGCAAAAAGCAATGCGGGGGAGCGTGCCCCCCCGCCTGATTTTTCATCCTTCTGAAAGAATCTCCTTCTTTTTATCACCCCTTAAAAAACGACAAAAAACAAATCAATTGTTTTTATTACGCCATATAAATGCAACCCATTGATGTAATTTTGAATGTTTAATGTTGCTGAAAATAAAAGGATAATATAAAATTTCGTTGTGTTGTTTCAATAGTGCGATTCCTCCTGGGTTGCGACAGTTAAAGGGCGATAAAAACGCATGTATTGAGGGAGCCAAAAAGCCATGCCTGTTATGATCCCCCCCCCCTATCCGGCAAGAAGACAACCCGGGGAATTCACCCGGTCCTTCAGGTTGATGCTGGTGTTGCTGATTCTCGCCCTCCCCGCCCTGGGGCAGGAAATGCGGGAAAAAGGCAACATGCTTCCCGTGGAGGAAAACAACGAAACCACCACCTCTCCCAACGCCCCCCAGATTCTGACCAGCGATTTGACCCAGCGCATGACGGCCGAAAGTGAACCCCTGGAGGTCTCCTTTGTGTTTGCCGATTCGGATTCCGTCACCCGGGTGCTCATCAACGGCCAAAAACAAAAAATTAACCCCGGCGATACCGTGGCCCTGACCACCCGGATTCCCTTAAACAAAGGGTCCAATCTGGTGGAAGTGATTGCCACCGATCAGGCCGGCAACAGCCGCACCAAAACCTTTCTGGTGGAATACGCCGGAACCCTGGCGGAAAGCCAGCTTCCCGCCTGGCGGATGAAGTGGATCGGCAGCCTGGGGTTGGGGGCGCTTTCCCTGTATTACGCCTCCACCCAGGGAGGTCAGGTGAACAAAAGCAACGCCGCCATGCAGGATTTGATTTCCAAACTCAAGGCCACCAACAACATGGTGGAATTCAACAACCTGAAGGCCCAATATGACGGGGAAAAATCCAAGGCGGAAAAAGCCCGCGGCAACGCTGTTTCCGGGGTGGTCCTGGCGGGGTTGTTTGCCGGGGTGGCCGCCTGGATTTACCTGGACCCCCCCACCCAGGATGGAACCGCCCTGGCCCCCACCGCCGACCCGGAAACCGGCGCGGTGAATCTGGCCTATGAATGGAGGTGGTAAGATGACCCGACATCCTTTGGCCATCATGGGCCTTTTGTGGCTGACAGCCGGACTTCTGACCGGGTGCGGCCCGGGGGTGCTTTCTGATGAGCCTCCCGCCGACTGCCCCACCTGCTCTTACGGCAGCCGTATTTTTCGCGCAACCAATTATGACGCCGCCGGAGCGGTGACCGATTACACCACCATCACTTACGATGCCGTGGGGGATCGCCAACGGGTTGTTGTCTACAGCACCGCCGGGGCCGACGGCCTGTGGGCCACCGCCGATGACGGGATTTTGAATTATACCGAATACACCCCGGACCCCAATTTTAACAACGCCACACGGATGGTATATGCCATCGGCCCGGGGGTGGACGGGGTATGGTTTACCGGGGATGATGTGTTGACCTACAATCTTAACCAGCGGGATGGCGCCGGACGGACCATCCTTTCGGGGAATTTCACCGGTCCGGGCGCCGACGGCATCTGGTTCACCCCGGATGACGTTCTCGGTTATCTGAATTCCAACCAATTTGACGCCGCGGGCCGCACCACCATGTACCGGACCCATTTGGGTCCCGGAGCAGACAAGGTGTGGCTCACCGCCGATGATCCCGGCACTATCACAGAATACACCTATAACCCCGCCGGGATCACAACCCTGTATGGGTATTTTGATTCCGGGGTGGACCAGGTATGGAAAACCGGGGATGACACAGGGTATTACTACATCTACCAGTACAACGGGGCCAATAAAATCATTCAGAGCGACTATTACATCCAACCGGGGGCGGACAACACTTGGCACACCGCAGATGATGTTTTAAGCTCCCGGAGTGTGAACACCTATACCGGGGGGTTGTTGACCCTGACCGGATATATCAATGCCGGACCAGACGGGGTGGTAAACACCGCGGATGATTCCGGCTCTTCTGACACCTTTACCTACAACGCCAACGGGGCAAAAACAGGGGATACGTATCATATAGGCGCAGGAGCAGATGGGGTGTGGTTCAACGGGGACGATCCTATCAGCTCGTACTGGTCCACCATGGATGTTGCTACAACAACCAATCAGGTGGATGCCAACGGCAACCCCACCCGCCTTATCCTATATTT
>JAOUFO010000191.1 GCA_029858165.1 Deltaproteobacteria bacterium
GACCTCTGCATAACTGCCAAAAGCTCCCGTTTTGATAAAAACGCGGGGGATTGGGGGCCGCAGGCCCCCAATCATATCAACCCCCTTCCCTTTTGTGTTGGGGGCAGGGGGATGGGAAAAAACGAGTTGTGCAGAGGCCTCAACAATTATGGAAACATGCCGGACCGCCCTTGGATTCAACCAGCCCAACCCTTAACCCCCTGTGTTCAACATGGCAGTGGACCCATCCTTGGCCCAACAACCCCTGATCCGCTTCCTGCTGGAATCTGGTGCATTAAAATTTGGGGAATTCACCTTAAAAAGCGGGCGGATTTCTCCTTATTTTTTCAACACCGCGGCCTTTGACAGCGGTGCCCGGCTGGAAACTCTGGGAAGATTTTACGCCCAGGAGGCCCTGAAGCTGGCCCCCCGGGCCACCGTGGTGTTTGGCCCGGCCTACAAAGGAATTCCCCTGTGCCTGTCCACAGCCATCGCCATGCAGCACCAAACCGGCAGGGACACCGGCTGGCTGTTTGACCGCAAGGAAGCCAAAACCCATGGGGACCAGGGACGGTTTGTGGGCCGGATACCGGGCCGGGGGGACCGTCTGGTGCTGGTGGATGATGTGATCACAGATGGGGAAACCAAACGGCAGGCAGTTGCCATGTTGCGGGAATGTTTTGACGCCCCCATTGACGGGCTGGTGATCGCCTTCAACCGCATGGAACAAGACAGCCGGGGAGAAGATGCCCTGGAGGGGTTTCAACAGGCCACCGGGGTGGCGGTATCCGCCCTGCTGACCCTGGCCCAGTTGCACCAAACCCTGGAACAAGGCGGGGTCGGTTTGCCGGGAATCACCGGGGACCCCTCGGTCTGGGCCGAAAAAATACAGGAATACAGAACCCGTTACGGCATGCGATAACCCGCCCAATCGGCCAACCCTCACCCCATTTGAGCCCCATGAAACCCCCAGCCAACCCCGGCCATTCCGGCCAACCCTCCCCCGAGGCGTTGCGCCGGGCAAAAGAATCCTGGAAGCAGTGTCTGGCCGATATCAAAGCCGCCGCGTCTCACTTGAAAAAAGGGGATGGGGTGCGGGCCAGCTTTTTATGCCTGCAAGGCGGGGCCAACGCCCTGGGGATGGTGTGCCGCTTAAACGGCCACACCTATGTGCCCCTGGTATCCCCCCAGGATATGGTCACCATGTGCGCCGATATAGACCCCCGCTTCACCCCCCTGCAAGGGGGGCTGGCCGCCCTGGAACAGGCCATGTCCATCAATCCGTTCTCTTTGGCCGCCGCCCCCCCCGCCGCCGAGGAATGTCTGCGGGAAGCCCGGCAGATTGTGGATACCGTAAGGGAATACCTTCACCAGCACCGGGATCAATTGTTCAAACCCTAAAAAGAAAGGCACCCGCCAGCCCGCGGCGTTTGGAGCCGCCAGGCGACACAACGCAGGGCTGTGCCGGGTGCTGGACAGGAAACCCAAAAGAAAGGCACCCGCCCGCCAAAAGCGGAAAAACATGCGGGGGAGCGTGCCCCCCCGCACCCCCCATTTACGAGGTTTGAAGCAGGCGAATACAGGGTCAAGGGAACATCGTTCCCTTGCGGGGTTTGGGGCAGCGCCCCAAAAGGAAAACCCAAAAAGAAAGGCGGTCAACCGGGGCGGGGGATTTCTCTGGCTCTTTTTACGGCCAGGGAGAAAAATTCATGGGAGGTTTGGTGGGCCTGTTTGGCGGTTTCCTCATCGGGGGCGGCCATGGCCACCCATTCGCACAACTCCCGGCCGGAGCGCAACGCCTGAAAGGTTTGATAGGCGGGCAGGATTTTGGGCAGGTCCCGGTCCCGGCTGGCGGTGATGTACCGTTTGAGAAAAATATCCCCCAGTTCGGCGGAATTGGCCCGCACCAGGGCGTTGAGCAGGGTGGCCACATCATTGGCGGCATCCAGCACCCGGTATTTCTGCTGCCCCTCCAAAGGGGATATGGCCAGGATATCCTTGCTTTTGATGTGGATGTGTTCCGGGATAAAATGGCCGTGACCCTCCACAATCAGCCCTTTTTTCTGCCGTTTGATAAACAGTTTGCGAAAATCCTCAAAGAATCGTTCCATGGGGCGGGTGATCATATCAATCATGGGTGCGGTGATGGCCTTGTCCTGGTATTTTTTCACCTGATAGATGTTTTCCTCAAACAGGGAGTGAAAATGCTCCACCCGGCCGCATTCCTGGCTTAATTTCTCACCGGCCGGAAACTGCTGGTGGGCCTGGGCCAGATAACGGGCCAGCCGACCCATGCCGGTGGGAGTCACCTTGTCGTTGGCCAACAGATAATCCATCCAGAAATGGTTGGAAAGCTGGGCGGTTTTCAAAGCGTAGGCCGCCGGTTCCCCCTGGCCGTCCATCACAAAGCCGGTGGGGGTTTTGCGGATCACGGTCAATCCCTGGGTTTGGCCTGCCGCCCACCGTTTAGAAAGCGTCAGAGCCTCATGGGCATAGGCCTCCTTAACGGCCATGCTGGAAAACACCGGGCTGGTTTTTCGTATTTTATAAACCGCCTCCCCGGTGCGGTAAAGCAGGGAATTCCGGGTTTCCTCAAACTTGATGCGGCGGGGGGCTGCCGGATAGCTTGTCTGGTCCATCATGAACTTGTGGTAATCCGGATAGGCCTTTCTGGTCATAGGGGTTTCCGCTTGTGAAAATGAGGCCGATTGGAACGAATCAATCGGTCGGTTGATGATGAGGGGCAGGGGGGAATTGGAATAAACTCTCCCCGTTGAGGCCGGTTTCCAGCCCCTTTACCCTATATTCAGGTGTTTTATGGTTTTGCATACCATGCTTACATGGGAAAAATTGAAAAGAACAGAATTTTTCTGTGTTGCCCCCCGGGATGGCGGTTATCCGTCCCCTGGTGCCATACTTGGACCCCCTTCATTTTTATTGACAACCTTTTGCCCGGAAAGATGACCGGTATGACATCAGCAGCCATGGAAAAAGGGACCCTGATCGTGGGGGGGGGTGTGGTGGGATTGGCGGTGGGGTGGATGTTGGCCCGGCGGGGGGAGCCGGTCACCCTGCTGGAAAAGGGCAAGACCGGCCGGGAGGCATCCTGGGCCGCCGCCGGAATGCTGGCTCCCGCCACCGAAGTGGCCTATCAGGAGGATTTGAACCTGATGCTGGGGCTGGAATCCATGCGGCTGTACCCGGAATTTGTGGCGGAGTTGCAACAGGCATCCGGCATGGATGTGGATTACCGCACCGAAGGAGCCCTGGAGGTATCCTTTTGCGCCGATGACACCGCCCGGTTACGCCATATTCTGGGCTATCAGCAGGAAAAAAATCTGCCGGTGCGCTCCTTATCGGTGACGGATGCCCTGGAGATGGAGCCGACCCTTTCCGGGTTTTTGTCCGCCGCGGCCTTTTGCGGGATGGACCATCAGGTGGACCCCCGCCTGCTGACAACGGCCCTGAAAAAGGCTTATTTACTGGCCGGGGGGGTGTTGCGGGAAGACTGCGAAGTCACCCGTTTTGTGCTGGAAGCAGGCCGCCCCCCGGCGGTGATGGCAGGGGAGGAAAGAATTTCCGCCAAGCGGGTGCTGCTGGCGGCGGGGGCCTGGTCCGGATCCCTGGCCGGTTTGCCGGACAAGCTGCGCCCCCCGGTGCGCCCGGTCAAAGGGCAGATGCTGTCTTTTCAAATGGGGGCCATCCCCAGCCTGACCCATTTTTTACGGGTGGTGCGGGTGCCGGAAATCTACATGGTTCCCAAAAGTGACGGGCGGTTGATCGTGGGAGCCACCGTGGAGGAAATGGGGTTTGACCGCCGGTTGACCGGCGGCGGAATTTATGAATTGCTGAAAGGGGCCTGGGAATCGGTGCCCCAGGTGTATGACCTGCCTTTGCTGGAAACCTGGACCGGGTTTCGCCCCGGCAGCCGGGACAACGCCCCCATCCTGGGCCAGACGGCCTTTCCCGGTTTGTTTGTGGCAACCGGGCACCATCGCAACGGGATTTTAACCACCCCCGCCACGGCGGTTCATATGGCCTCCCTGATGCTGGAAGGCCGCCCACCGGATATTCTAAAGCCGTTTTCCCCCGACAGGTTCTGAGCCGGAAAGGTGAGGGGGAGGCGTGAAGCCCCATAAACTTAAATAAGGAGTGATGATGGCCGCTGTGGATAATCTGTGGGCCCTTCCGGCCCTTACCCCGGCGATAAAGGGGGTGGTGATGACAGCCCTGCCCTTGGGTTTGGCGGTGGTGACGGTGCTGGCTCTTCAACTGCCCAGGGGCGGCGGTTCGGTTTGGGGGTGGCTGGCTGTTGTGCTGGGACCGTTGCCTA
>JAOUFO010000192.1 GCA_029858165.1 Deltaproteobacteria bacterium
TTATCAAAACGGGAGCTTTTGGCAGTTACGCAGAGGTCTCCTTTTGTTTGTTCCCCCCGGTGTTTACACAATCCGCTTAAACCGTTTTTCCAGTTCCCGTTGGGTGATTTCCACCCATACCGGACGGCCATGGGGGCAATACAGATTGATATCCAGTTGTTCCAATTGAGCCACAAGAGATTCCATTTCCTCCCGGGCCAGTTCCTGCCCCCCCCGGATGGCGCCATGGCAGGCCACCCGTTCCAGGATATGATTGATGACTTCCTCCAGACGGCCGGTTTTGCCGAACAGGGCCAAATCATCCAACACCTCCAGGATCAGTTTTTTCACATCGCTTCCCGATAACAGTGCCGGAATGGACCGCACCAGATAGGTGGATTTGCCGAACAGCTCTATGTCAAATCCCATGTTGGCAAACCGGGGCAGGTGTTGTTCCAAAATCAGCCCGTTCTGGGGGCCCAGTTCCAGGGTGAGGGGGACCAGGAAAGGCTCGGTTTTCAACCGCCCCTGGTAAAACTGATTGCGGTATTTTTCAAACAGAATCCGTTCGTGGGCGGCATGTTGGTCTATCACCAGCAGTTCCTCCCCCCGCTGGACCAGCAGATAAGTGCGGCCAAACTGGCCCACCACCCGCAACCCGGAAGAAAGGGGGGTGTCCCGCCCGCCATCCAACATGGATATTCTGCCGCTGACCGGCTGGAAGTGGAATTCATCCCCGGCCAGGGGGTTGTCCCGCAAACTGCCGGAGGCTCCCCCTTGGGGGGCAAAACCGGGGGGGGCCATAATCTGCGGGGGATTGCTGTTTTGCGGGGGTGAATCCCCCCCCCCCCCCAGAAAAGCCGAATCCCCTCCGGCAGAATGGCCCCCGGACAAAGGCCCGGCCAGACGGTCCTTGACCCAATCCCGTACAGGGCCGTCCCCCCCGGAAGGCAGACGCATTTCCAACTGGCTGTCGGAGGGGTCGACCCCCTGTCTGGACCGGGCAACCCCATTTTGGGCGGCATGATGTTGACCAGATTGGATGGCGGGGCCTTCGGCTTCAATCCCCCCCACGAACGCTCTCCGGCGGGTGGCGTCCATCAACGCCCGGTGCAGCCGGTCCGCCAACACCGTGTGCAGCAGTTTGGGATTGCGCAGCCGGATTTCGGTTTTGGCCGGATGCACATTCACATCCACCTCTTCCGGGTTCACATACACCATCAGAATGTAGGCCGGATGGCGCCCCTTCATCAGCAGGGTGCGGTAGGCATGTACAACCGCATGGTTCAGGCCGGGGTTTTTCACCGCCCGACCGTTGACATACAGGTGTTGCCAGCGGCGGGTGGCCTGGGATGCCGAAGGCAAAGAGGCCAGCCCCTCAAACCGCAGAGCGGATTCCATCCCCTCCACCCACAGCATGGATTCCTGAAATTCCACCCCGAACAGTTGAAAGGCCCGCTGGGCCAGCCCCTGGGCCGGGGTGTAATCACAAACGTTTTTGCCGTTATGCAACAGTCGCAGCCGCAGGCCGGGGTCCGCCAAAGCGATGGAGGTGACCGCGGCCTGGATATGTTGGAATTCCGTGGCGGGGGAACGCATGAATTTGCGGCGGGCGGGGGTGTTGTAAAACAAATCCCGCACCGTCACCCGGGTGCCCTTGGCAAAACCCACCGACCCGCAAAAGGTTTGCCGCCCCCCTTCCATTTCCACTCGGGTGGCCCCCTGCCCTTCATCGGTGCAGGTCACCAGTTCCATCCGGGAAACCGAAGCGATGGAGGCCAGAGCCTCCCCCCGGAACCCCAGGGTGCGGATGGCCGATAAATCCTGCTCCGTGGCGATTTTGCTGGTGGCGTGGCGGGTGTAGGCCAGCAGGGCATCCTCCCGGTTCATGCCGCTGCCGTTGTCCAGCACCATGATGCCGTCCTGGCCCCCGTTATCCACCGCAACGGTTATCTGGTCGGCTCCCGCATCCAGGCTGTTTTCCAGCAGTTCCTTCACCACCGATGCCGGCCGTTCCACCACCTCCCCGGCGGCGATTTTATTGATGAGTTCATCAGGGAGCAGATGGATTCTGCCCATGGTGTGCGCCTCCTTGGCTGTGATTTGGTTCCAACAAACGCCGAGCGATTGCCCCTGCAAAGAATTCTCCCGCAAAACGGTGAGGGTTTTCTGGGCGGGGAGCCGACAATCCGGGCTTTCTTCACCTTTTACCTTTAAGCCCTTTGGGGCGGTGTGGCAAGCAGGGGATGGGGGATGGGGAAACCCGCGGGCTTTTTGGCTTTCACCCCTGGTGTGGCCCATGGTATAAAAAAAGCAGAATAAACACTGGTGGCAACCAGCCATCCATCCGGGGACCCACCCCCCATTTTCAACCTGGCATCCCCCCTTGAGCAACCTGATGGTTTCTTTCCCCAACCGAATTTTTTGCAACCGATGGACCCCCCCCGGGCTGTGGCCTGTGATCTGGCTGGCGTTGTTTTTTTTGGGGGGGACGGCAGGCTTCAGCCTGGCCCAGGAATCCGGCCGCATCACCGGCCGCATCTCCGGCGGCCCGGCCCAGGGGCTTTCAGGTACACCGGTGGTGGCCCTGAAACTGGACCCGGCCACCGGAATACCCTCCGGGGGAGGGCCGGTGGCCCGCACCACCGCCGACAAGCAGGGACGGTTTGTGTTGGAACAAGTGCCGTTGGACCCCAAAGGGCTGTATCAGGTGGGTGCCCGTTTTGAAGGCCGGTTTCTGGCCTCGGCCCCCTTTCGGTTTCCACCGGGAAAAACCGAGGCCCGGGCCGACATCGCCATCGCCGCTTTCAAAACCGGGCGGGTGGAGGGCACTCTGGTCAACAAAAAAACCGCCGGCCGGATACCCGGGTCCACGGTGGTCCTGGTTCAACTGCGGCTGAAAGGGGGCCAGGCGGTCCAGGTGGGTTCCCCCCAAACGGCGGTTTCCGGAAAGGACGGCCGGTTTGTTTTTGACAATGTCCCCCTGGACCCCGGAACGGTATACCGGCTGGGGTACCAGGGACCCGCCGGAATCCAGGGGTCCAAACCGTTTGCCATCCCCCCGGACACCCCCCAGGTGGAAGTGGACATGGAGGTGGATCTGACCCCCCTGCCCGCCGATGCGGGAAAACCCGACCGCTGGTTCCAGCGGGTGATCGTGCTGTTGGAACCCCAAACCGGAGAAGTCCGGGTCAGTGAATATCTCCATTTTCTGAACAATTCCGGCAAAACATCGGACCCGGACCAACAGCCTGTGGTGCTGCCCCTGCCCGCCGACGGCCGAAAGCTGGAATATCTGGTGGGGCTGGATGCGGCCAAAGTAACCCGGGAGGGGGATCATCTGACAGTGCGCCAGCCGTTTCCCCCCGGCCGCACCATGGTGGGGATTCAATACACCCTGAAGGCATCCTTCGGGGTGCTGGGGTTGAGCCGCAGTTACAATCTTCCGGTGGACGATCTGGCGGTGTATGCCTCCCAGGGGGCACTCCAGGTGAGCGGCATGGGGGTGGTTTCCCGGGGGGTGGAAATATGGGATGGAGCATCCTACGATACCTGGGGCCGAGCCATGATTCCGGCCTCCGTCACTTTTCAGGCGGAGGTTTCCGGGTTTCCCGCCCAACAGTGGGTGTATGCCCTGCCGACAATGTTTTTTTTGGTGTTGATGGCCGGGTTGCTGGGCTGGTATTTCCGGCGGCTGACCTCCAAAAAAGGGGAGGACCCCGCCCCCAAAGGAAAATCCAAATCCCGCCCCGCCAAAACCTCCCCCGGGTGACCGCCCCCCTCCCCTTTGAGGGGCCGCCCGGCCAACCCCTCCGTGGGGTTCATTCCATCCGGGGGCGGCTTTGTTTTACCCCCGGGCAGTTTGTCCCCGGACTATTTTTCAGGGGCCATTTTTCAGGGTCTTGCGGTTTCGGCCCCGGCTTCCTCTTCTCCGTCAGGGTTGGTTCCCCCGTCGGGCAGACTTAAGGGAATTTTTCCCCCGCCCCCGGGGGTATCCAGCACATAATGGAGCATGACCAGTTCCGGCATCAGACGGCGGAGTCCGGCCACAATTTCCAACCCCCGGCTGACAGACAGCCTGAAATGATCGGTGCCTTCAATCCAATCCGGGTGGTGCAGGTAGTAAGGATGGACCCCCAGCCGGATCAGCCCCTGGTACAATTCGGCCAGCACCTGCGGGTGATCGTTCACCCCTTTCAGCAGCACGGTCTGGCTGAGCAGGGGGATTCCCCCCCGGCGCAGCCGGGTAACGGCGGCAGAGGCCGGGCCGGTCAGTTCCCGCGGATGGTTGAAATGCAGCGCCATCCAGACCGGGTCTTTGCCAACC
>JAOUFO010000193.1 GCA_029858165.1 Deltaproteobacteria bacterium
TTTGCATTCATCCCCGGCCCGTCTGCGGGGCACCGCCTTCGGCTATTACCACGCCACCCTGGGGCTGACCACCCTGCCTGCCAGCCTGTTGTTCGGCTTTTTGCTGCAAACCTACGGCCACCAGGCGGCATTCATCACCAGCGCCGCCATCGGTGGCCTGGCGTTGTGTTTGCTGGCAGTCAGGCTGCCGGGATTTAAACCTACACAGGGGGCTTAAAAAAAAACGGCGCCGGACCGTCAGAAACATCCTTGACGGTACGGTGCCGTGTTTTACGCCAACAAAAGCCATTCCGGGTTTAGGCCGCCGGTGCGGGTGTGGCGGCTTTGGCTTTTTTCTGCTTGGCCATGTAATAAAAGCCCCCTGCCACTCCGACCGCCAACAACAGCAGAAGGCTCCCCAACACCGGACGGTACACAATCCACCCGGCCGCAATGGTGATCAGCGACAGCACCAGGGCGATGATTCCGGTGACCAGCCCCAGACCGAAGGAGACCAGGGTTCCCAAAAAAGGCACCACATCCGCCAGAACTTTGATGGGGTTGACCACCATAAACAGCCCCAGGGACATCAACAGCCAGCCGCCGATGCGGATCAGCCATGTGGTGATGGTGTTGGCCCGGAAGGCTGATGAAAACATCTCCCCGGAGGAATGTTCACCCGGCTCCACCATAAAAATGGTGGTTCCCTGGCTGGTGGAAAACGGAACAAACCCCTGGCCGTTTTGCTGGGCCACCACGCTCACCGGCCCCGGAGCAACCTCCTTGAAGGAAATGCGCAGGTCCCCCACCTTGGGGGTGTTGGGATCTCCGGTGTAAAAATGAGATTCGGTCACTTTGAGCTTGCCTTTGTAGCGGCCCGAGACTTTGGCCAAATCGGCATCCGACAAAGCCACCGGCTTAAAGTTGTTTAACTCAGAAACCCCTCCCTGCCCCAATTGAAACCCACCCAGGGTGGGGTTCCGGGCATTCTGGCCGGTGCTGCTTACCTCCATCTGGGCCGGGTTGACGTGGTCCGCCGGATGTTTGAACTGGCGGGAATCTATCAGCCCTTCATTCCATTCGGTGGAGTAGGAATAGGTGGTTTCCCTGGTTTCACCCCCCCCCAGTTCCTTTTTGGATTTGGTTTCGGAGGATTCCTTCCACTGGAACATTTCCACCGTGCGGTTAAACCGCAGGGCGGTTTTGGATAAGCCGAAAACCGGGTCGGAAAGGGCCTCTTTGGTATCCGCCCGGCCCACCAGATGAATCACCTTTCCCTGATTTTCCGGCGCCACCACATCCGCTGAAACGGTGGCCACCTGGGCCTGTCCTTCCTCCAGCCCTTTTGCGGTATGGACCGCCCGTCCCTCGTTCCAAAACAACACCGGGAAAGCCACGATAAACAGGATGATCCCGAACAGAACCCCTTTGATGGATTCCTTGATGCGGGAAAACCACGAGATGTTGGTTACTTCGCTAAAGCTGTCTTCGCCCATGTCACGCTCCTTTGTTGTTGGTATGTTTTGCTTATCACCGGCCCGGGCGCCTTACGAAAACAGGGGCTTCGCAAACCCTGGATGGGTTAGGGGCGGATTGCGCCGCAATTCCGCCGGGCGTTGAATGCTGTTCCACGACGTAAAAGACATTAAAATATGGCGGATATTTCTGTATAGCCCATTCGCGGAAAGATTGTCACCGGTTTCTTTTGAAAAAGGGGTGGGGGTCTTTTTCCGGGGAAGGACTATGCTAATATACACAATCTTGTGAGGGAAAAACAAACCGGACAGGGGGTTGGTGGATGGCGATGAAACCGGATGGGATGGGAATAGGGGTTCTGTTTTTCAAAAGATTCCTGGCCTTGGGGGGGGTGCGGGCCGTTTTGTGGCCGGGAATGGTGTTGGCCTGGGTGTTGATGGCGGGGGGGTCCCCCCTGATGGCCCAAACCTCTCCCGCCCGCTATCCCGGCGTGGCGGAGGATTTTTACCTGCCCCCGCCGCCACAGCCGCCGCCGCCGCTGCCCGAAACCCCGCCGCCGCCCCCCCCCGGGACCCCGCCATTTGTGGACCACCAGTCCCTGACCCCGGGGGCGGGGGTGGATAACGTCTGGCTGGAAATCACCAAGGGGAGTGAAAAAGCGGTGTTCGGGCAGGTTGTTCCTGCCTGGATGACAGACGCCAACACCGGAACCCTGGAGGTGGGGGATTCCGGGTTGAAGGTTTCCATCCAGGTACATTACGCCATTTTCAGGCTGACCCGCCAGCAGGTGAGGGATACCGGCGCGTTTGTCGGTGCGGACCTGAAAACGAATCTGCTGGTGTATTATCTGTTGCTCAATCCGTCTGTCACCCACAGTTTTACCCCGGCTTTTTCGGCCGGGATGGGGGTCAACGCCGGGTTTTTGGGGGTGGAGGGGACCGCCGTGTTTGCCTCGGATACCAAGGCCTCTGCCGCCGGGCAGGGTCAGCCATTTTCCATGCAGGGGGCGGCCCTGGGGCCCAACGCTTATGCCATGTACCAGACCGGATCCTGGTTGTTCCGCCTGGGGGTTTCCACCGCTTCCGTTTCTTCCGGTTCTGCCTCGGCCCAACTGACCGAGGACACCCTTTCTGCCGGATGGCTTTGGGTGTTTGAATAACCGGCTGAAAGATTACGGTCAAACCCTTGAAGGGTGCATCACCCGCACCCCCTTCCTATGGGATTGAAAAACGGGATAAACAAGGGGCAGGGTTTAAAAGATTTGCATGGTCTGCCAAACCCCACCTTACGGATAGGATGATGCAGAACCAAAAGAATAAAAAGACCCGCGCCCGTTACCTTTGCAAGGTGATTCTGTTTTTTCGGGGAGAGGAGGGGGTTCGGTTCGGCCTGGTGCGTCAGGGAGGCGGGGATGCCGTCCCCTCTCTGGAGATTTCGGACCTGATGGCCATAGATTCTGTCCTGGAGGACCACGGCAGACAGATTGGGCTGATCCACCCCCTGGCCTGGGGAAAATTTGTGGCCCGCCCCCATCCACAAGGGTGGTTGTTTTACCTGGTGGAGGAGTGCCAGCCCCTTCCCCTCGGTTCAGGCACCGCAGCCGGGGGGGCAAACGGCCAAGGGGCAAACGGCATAGCCAACAAAACAAACCACCACCCCCTTTTGCGTTGGCTACCTCCCGCCCAGGCCTTTTCGCTGGTGGACCAGGAGGAGCAAAAGGCCCTGGCCCAGGCGATGTTGTTTATTTCAACCGCCGGATGACTGGCCCCGGCTGTATTTAAGGGGTGGTTTCGGGGGGTTGGTCTTCGTTGTCTTCCACCAGGGCCGGCAGGGCCGCTCCGGCGGGTTCAGACGGCTGACCGGCAGGGGTCTGGGGGCCGAATTGGACCATGGCTTCCGGCTTCAGGGCATTTTTCAGGCTTTCCGGCAAAGGTCTGGCGGGAAAGTAATCCTTGTAGGCCATCAGGGCCGGGGTGATTTCCTCCGGGTCGTTTTGTCGCAGAGCGGTTTCCAGGTTGGCCGCCAGAGCGTTGTACAACCCCTCCATGGTCACAAATTCATCCCCCCCCAGGCTCCGGGCGGCCTCAAAAGCCATGGCGGCCTCCTGGTTTTGGTCGCGGGCCAGCAGAGATTCTCCGTATTGAATAAACAAAGAGGGAACCAGCCGGGCGGCGGCGGCCAGGTTTTCTGTAGGGACCCTTCCCTGTTGGGGGGCGGGCAGAACCACCCGCTCGTTGGCCAGCCCACCCCTGCCCGCCCGGGGAAAATAAACCAACAGTCTGCGGGTGGCCTGATAGGATTCCACCGATCCGGGATAGGTGCGCACCACTTCAAACAACCGCCGCAGACCCTCCGCTGTCCGGCCGGTATTGCCCAGGTCCCGGGCGTAATCAAACGCCTTGGCCGCCAGCCGCGCGGGAGTGTGTTCCAAACCGTTTTCCCGCACCCCCCGGGCTTCCACCCAGCCGGTCTGGTTGTGATGGGCTTTGATTTTGAACCAATCCCCCTGGCGGGCCAGCACATCAAACCGGTCGTTGCCATAAGCCAGGGCCACCGCACGGGCTTGAGCCGCCGGAGCGGACCGCACCTGAACCCAGGGGCGGATCACACGGATTTCCGGCCCTTCCCCCGCCAGAAGGGTTCCGGCAGCAAGAAATGCCGCAAGGGCCATGGTGGTAAAAGTTTTCATAAGATAAGGCTGGGGAGAAGTGAAAACCGGCAATCCAGTAAGCACCGGTCTGGACACAATGCCTTTTGATTCACGTCGGCCAAAGTGGGCCGGTTGCGTACAATTCTGGCTGGGATGGTGCAATTAAAGAGCCAAACCGGAGGGCTGCCCCCGTTGG
>JAOUFO010000194.1 GCA_029858165.1 Deltaproteobacteria bacterium
CCTGGGCTTTCGGTGAAAAGGAAGCCGACAAACGGAAGGAACGGAAAAAGGGGGATTCAAAGGGGCCGCCGAAAAATTTGAAAACAAAAGTGGTTTTTGTATTTGCGGCAACGCTTCACGATCACTGCCTGCCGCCATGGGTTTCCCGCATCTTCCCTTATCGGCGGAAAAATGGGAATCATTGCAGCCAAACTCTTTGGCCGCAACCAACCGAAACCGGGATCAAAACAAGGGGGGAGTGGCCCCCGCCGCCCGATGATAAGGGCGGCGGGAAAGCCGGTACCGGTTAGGACAGGCCGCAAGCCGCGGAGAGCTTGGGGTCTACAGCGATTTCCTTTTTGACGCCGTTCAACAGGGATTTGGAATCCTGGGTCAGGACTTCAAATTTTTCCTGGGTCATCCGGGCGAAATCGCCTTGGGCGCCCACGGAACAGCCCATCAAGTTGGCGAAGGCGGACAGGGTCTGGCCCTGGCCCATGGCCATATCCTTGGAAAGGCTGTCAAAGTTTACGGAAACATAGGATTCCCGGGCCTGCTCCAATTGCACGGTGTCATTGGCGTTGCAGCCGGAGGTGCCGCTGGTGATGCCGAACATCTGGGAGGCGGAAGTGCCGTTGGTGGTGGCGGCCAGGACGTTCATCACCAAGCCGCTTTTGCCCTTCAAAACCAATTTGCCCAGGCCGCAACCCGCGCCGTCTGCCAGGGCGGAGCCCGCGAAGGTCAATCCGACCAAAGCCGTCAATGCTATGAGTTTCTTAATCATGAAGATACTCCTGAATATGTGAAGTGTTTTAAATCGTTGTTAAGGAAACAATTCGGTTGTAACCCAAAGTTCCGGTGGCTTTTGCAGCAAGGCCGGTTAGGACAAGCCGCAGGCGGCGGCCAGTTTGGGGTCCACAGCGATTTCCTTTTTCACGTTCTCCAACAAGGCGGCTTCGCTGCCCTGGGTCAGCACATCGTATTTGGCCTGGGTCATGCGGGAAAAATCCCCCACGGAACAACCCATCAGGCTGGCGAAGGCGGACAGGGTCTGGCCCTGGCCCATGGCCATATCCTTGGAGAGGTTGTCAAAATTGACGGCCACAAACACTTCTTTTTCCTTTTCCTTCATCAGCACGTTGTCGGCGCTACAACCGGAGGTGCCGGAGGTGATGCCGAAGGTCTGGCTCCCGAAGGTGCCGTTGGTGGTGGAAGCCAGTAAATTCATAATCATACCGCTTTTGCCGTCCAAAACAACCTTGCCCAACCCGCAACCGGAAGTATCCCCGGCCATTGCGGAGCCGGTGGTTGCCAGGCCGATCAGGGCCAGAATGCTGATCAATTTCTTTATCATAACTTCTCCTTGATTGGTTGAAGTGAGTTTTGACCATTTCATCCCGGAATTCCCGTTTTCCAACTTTCTGATCAGGAATCTTTGCTGACCGGAAGAGAAAAACGGCCACCGGGACTGCCTACCATTGGCATAAAGATTCGGGGAATGTCAACGGGTAAAATAAAGCTGGAATCCCAGGGAAACCAAGGATGGAATCCCCAACAAACACAGACACCGAAGGGGTCGGGGGGAGGAAGGCTATCCGGGGGGTGAGATGCGGTTTTCAGGCTGGGGAGTCCGGCGGGGGGGAAGGCCGGTTGTTCAGCCATTCCATGGCCCGCTCCATGTCGGTCAGGATTTGGGCTTTCAGGGCCTCCAGGGAGGGGAATTTCTGTTCTTCCCTAAGCTTTAGCAAGGGGGTGATTTCGGCCCACCGGCCCACTCCGTCACCTTCAAAGCCGAACAGGTGGGTTTCCAGCACCCGATGCCGTCCCCCCACGGTGGGGCGCACCCCGTAATTGAGCACCGCCGGGTAGGATTTGCCATCCAAGATTCCCCGTCCCGCGTACACCCCGGTGGCCAGGGCCAGCGGCTCCAGGGGCACCTGGTTCAGGGTGGGCACCCCCAGTTCCCGCCCCCGGCCATCCCCCCGCACCACCGGGGCCAGCACGCTGAAAGGACGCCCCAGCATGGCCTGGGCCGCATCAAAATCGGCCCCGGCCAACGCCTGGCGGATGCGGGTGGAGGAAATCTCAGAATCCCCCAGCTTTACCTGGGGAAACACCTCCACCTCAAACCCGTACTGGCGGCCCATTCCGGCCATGATGGCGGCAGAACCCTGGCGGCTGTGGCCGAAGGCGAAATCGTAACCGATCACCACTTTGCGCACGTGGAACCGGGTCAGCAGGTATTCCCTGACAAAGGCTTCCGGGGCCATGGCGGCCAGGTCCCGGGTAAAGGGAATCAGGGCCACCCGGTCCAGCCCCAACCCCCTAAACAGGCGCAGGCGGGCCTCCAGACAGGTCAACACCGGCATCCGGTGCCCCCGCAGCACAGTTTGGGGGTGGGGGTCAAAGGTGACCAGATCGCTGGAAAACAGCCGTCTTTGAGCCTGGGACACCACATGGCGAATCAATGCCTGATGGCCCAGATGCACCCCGTCAAAGCTGCCGATGGTAACCACGGACCCGTTTTGAGGGGACCTTTGGGGATGAAAGGAATAAACCTGCATGCGCCAGGAAGAATGATTAAGGAAAGACCGCGGAGCGTGATGGAGAGCCATTTTTAAAGATGAGGCGGTTGCACCGGACGGACTCACCTGTTCAAAAATTACCCGGTTTGCGCGGCGGGGGCAAGGGGGATGCGCCCCCCCGAAAAAAAAACCGTGAAAAATACCGGAAATAAACTCTGGAAAAAAATAACTGGAAAATTGAAATCACCCCCGAACCGAATCAACCCTCCATAAGGGTTGGATGAAAATAACCCTTGCTTTAATTCGCAAATATGCTCTAGTGGTAATTTACAGAAACCCACTTCAAACAATAATTGCGCTTGCGGCAACCGGCTTCAATTTTGTTCCGTTGATAACATTTCAGAGTTTCAAGCTTCAGTGGGGTCGGCCTTCAGTGCTTTCGGCCGGTTTCATTCAGATTTGAGCCGCCCAGGTTGGGGCCTTGTCCGTAACCCGGGTTGTTTTGGGTTGTCCGTTGTATTGGCTCGTCTCCGGGTTTGGGTTTGCGATTGAGGCCTGTTGCCCAAACGGCTCCCCGGAGAAAACCTCAGCCCGTGTTTGCGTACGGTTTCACCAATTATTTTTATAAGCCCTTAAACGCCCACCCCGACGCCCGATAAATCAAACATGCAAAACCCCCAACTCAACAAAGGCCGTTACCGTCACTCTTTCGGCAACATCCAAACGCCCATTGAACCCCCCAACATGCTGGCCATCCAGTTGGAATCCTACGACCGGTTTCTGCAAAAGGACCTGCCGCCGGACAAACGGGCCGCCGAAGGGTTGGAAGCGGTGTTTCGCTCCATCTTTCCGATTTCTGATTTTTCCGGCTCTTCCACTTTGGAATACGTCCATTACCGCCTGGGGGACCCCCGGTTTTCGGTGGAGGAATGCCGCATCCGCGGGGTGACCTTTTCCGCCCCGTTGCGGGTGGCCCTGCGGTTGATTGTGTGGGAAAAAGACTCCGATGGGGAGGCCAAGCACATCCACGACATCAAAGAACAGGATATTTACCTGGGCGAACTGCCCCTGATGACCGAAACCGGATCGTTTATCATCAACGGCACCGAGCGGGTGATTGTCAGCCAGATGCACAAAAGCCCCGGGGTGTTTTTTGACAAAGGCAAGGGGGCTGTGGGGGGCAAGATTCTGTATTCCGCCAGGGTGATCCCCCAGCGGGGGTCCTGGATAGACCTTGAATTTGACGCCAAGGATTTGCTGTATGTCCGCATAGACCGCAAGCGCAAGTTTCATTCCACCATATTTCTGCGGGCGTTGGGGTATTCCGAGGAAGAACTGCTGCAACGGTTTTACAAAGCTGAAACCGTGGACCTTTCGGAGGCCGTGGGACGGGAACCGGAGGAACGCAAATTCCAGAAAGTGGTGGATTCTGACGTCACCCTGAATCAGCGGGCTCTGACGGATATTCTGGACCCGGCCACCAAGGAGGTTCTGATCCACGCCGATCGCAAAATCACCCGGCTGGCCTTGCGAAAAATCCAAACCGCGGGATTGACCCGCATTCCCACATCGGCAGAAGAAATCCTGGGCCGCTTTCCCATCCGCAATATCGTGAATCCTGCCGGGGATATCCTGGTGCCGGTGAACACCCCCATCACCGCTGAGGCGTTGGAGGCGGTTTTGACCGCCGGCATCACCGAACTGGACCTGATTTTCATCGGGGATCACACCATCGGCGCCTCTCTGCGGGAAACCCTGGCCACCGACGGCATGCGCAGTGCCCAGGAA
>JAOUFO010000195.1 GCA_029858165.1 Deltaproteobacteria bacterium
GGGCCTTGCGGCCCTTTTGGCCGGGCTTGCGCCGCCTTTCTTTTTGGTCCTGTCCAGCAACCAGCACCGCCCTGCGTTGTGTCGCCTGTCGGCTCCAAACGCCGCAGGCGGGCTGGTTGCCTTTCTTTTTTAGTGCATTCTGGATTCCACTTTGACCGGGGTGGCGGCGGTTTCTTCTATGCGGAAGGTTTTGCGCAGTTTGTGATTGACGCGCAGGTAGTAGAAACCTGTTTTGAGCAGCAACCTTTTTTTGCGGTCCATATCGGTGCGGTAGGTCATCCAGGGCCCTTTTTCCCGCCGGAGTTCAAACAGCACCCGGCCGACGTTGCCGAAAATATCCACTTCGGTCAGGTCCAGGTTTAATTCCCCACCCTGTACACCTTTGGCATGGGTGACGCGGATGGATTTGGGCTTGCCCGATTTGAGGGAGGTCACCCCTCCCGCCAGGGCCTGGTCCACCATGGTAAAAAACCGGGAGGTGAAATCGCTGTCGCTCAGTTCCATAAACTGCGAAAAATCCATGCGGATTTTGCGGGAGGCCAGTCGTTGAATCACCTCTTGGGGAATATCCACCAACGCCAGCAGGGCGGGCATTTCAACCCTTGATGTCCGGTTGTCGCACCCCACAAAATCCATTTGCAGATTCTGCCCCCCCCGCCGGTCTCCCTGGTTAAACACCTCATCCCGCCAAAAAGCCAGCCGGGCCTCCACATCCTGGGTGCTCATGTAGGTATACACCCCGCTGATAAACAACGCCCGCTGGCCTATCTGGCTGGCCAGAAAAATCATTTTCATATCCTGTCGCACAATGGCCACATTCAACAGGGCATGGTAAGCGGCCTTGTCATAGGGGGCTTTGCTCAGCACATCCATGGCCGCCTCCTCCAGTTCCTTCACATTTTGGCAGTAATTTCCCCGGGCCAGCAGGCTGTTTAATTTTTGCTCGGCCAGCCGTATTTTCTCCGGGGTGTTTTCCCCCTCCTTATAGGAATAGGTCAGACTCTCTCCTTCTTCATCCCCGGTCTTGGTCAGGGCTTCCAGGTCCACCTCATCGGCGGCTGGGGCGGCATCCTTCTGGGGGGATGGCTCCTTTTGCGGCGTTTGTTTTTTGGATTTCCCGGCGTTTTTTTTGTCGGCAGAGATGACTTTCAGGGGGTACACCATCAGGCGCACATCCGGGCCGATGGAGGCGGTGGCGATCACCTTGCCGTCCGGGCTGATGGCCAGGGCCACCAACTGGTCTTTCTCACCGGATATGGTGCGGATAAACCGGCCTCCTGCCACATCCCACAACCGCACGGTTTTATCCCGGGAAACCGAAATCAGCGAACGCCCGTCCACTGAGAACACCACTCCGCTTACAATAAAATCATGGCCGGTCAACACACTTCCCGGCGCCCCGGTGGCCGTATTCCACAACCGGATGGTTCCATCCTTGGAGGCGGAGGCCAGCAGTTTTCCATCCGGGCCAAACCGCACATCCTTTACTCCGGCAGTATGGCCTTTCAGGGTTTTCATCAGTTTTCCGGCAGGGTGGCTCCACAGGCGGACCGTGTTGTCTTCGCTACCGGTGGCAAACATCCGGCCGTCAGAGGAAAACGCGGCGGAGGTGATCTGGTCGTCGTGGCCTGCCACTCTTTTTTTGGGCGCTCCCGTCTCGGGGTTCCACAAAATCCAGGTTTTGTCGCTTCCGGCGGAAAGCAGTGCCTCTCCTGTGGGGTGGTAGGCCAGGGCCGTCACCTTGCCCCCGTGGCCTTTCATCTGGCGAAGTTCCTTGCCCAACCCTATATTCCAGATGCGGACCACCCCGTCTGCTCCGCCGGAGGCCATGGTTTTTCCATCCGGGGCATACCGCAGGGTTTGCACCTGATGGTTTTCGGTTTGAAGGGTTTTGGTGTTTTTGCGGGATTTCCAATCCCACAGCCGGATGGTTTTATCCAGGGAGGCGGTGGCCAACTGGGCACCGTCGGGAGAAAAATCCACCGCCACCAAAGACTGGGTATGGCCGGACAAAGAAGCCAGAAAAGCCGATTTGTCCAGTCTCCAGGTTTTGGCTTTGTCCTTGGGGTAGGCGGCAATCAGCCGTTTTCCGCTGCCTGCCAGCCACATGGCTGCCACCGGTCCGTCCACCAGGGTCAATTCCTGCACCACGGTTTGGGAGGCGATACTCCAGATTTTGATGGTTTCATCCAGGGAGGAGGAGATCAGCCACTGCTCATTGGGATGAAACGCCAGCCCCGTCACCGCTTTGGCGTGGCCCACCAGGGTGGCGGTGTTCCGCTCGCCCTCCCCCTCCCAGTTCCAAAGTTTAATCGTGCCGTCCCTGGAGGCGGAAGCCAGCAGTTTGGGCTTGTAATGAAACGCCACGGCGGTGATCTCCCCCGTGTGGCCCTGAAGCAGGGCCGCCTGTTCTTTCGCCTTCCAGTTCCATACCTTCACCGCTTTGTCGGCCCCGCCGGAGGCCAGCCGTTTGCCATCCGGATGAAACGCCAGGGTGGTAACCCGTCCCCGGTGGGCCTGAATCACGGCCAGAGGTTTCTGAACGGCTACATTCCACACCATCACCATCCCGCTGTCGTCTCCGGCCGCCACCAGCCCTCCTTCCAGGTCCACCGCCAGAGCCGTCACCTTGGTTTTTAAACCGGGGTACACCGCCGTTGAAGCCCCCTTGGCCACATCCCACTTCAACACATTGGAATCCTCCCCTCCGGTGAAAATCACGTTTTCTTTGGGGTGGTACACCCCTACCAAAGGCTTGTGGCTTTCATTCCGCAGGTCCTTCAGCAGGCGGGCGGTGGTTGCATCCCACACCCGCAGGGTGTGGGAATGGTCTATGGTGGCGATGGTCCGGTCATCGGGGGAAAGCAACACCTCCCGCACCTCTCCCCCGGGCAGTTTTAACGTGTGTTCAATAATGTATTCTTCCCTGCCTCCCGGCTCCTGTCCCAACACCGGCTGGCCCAGCCACCCCGCCAGCAGACCGGCCGCCAGCAGACCGGCCACCAGCATCCCTGCCGTCCCGCCTGCCTTTTGGCTGGGGAACAAACCGGCAGACCACATCTGGCGCTGGATGGGCAAGGGGATCATAGAAGGTTCCTGTAACAATGGGCGAGGGTGTGTTTTACGGGTTTCAGACTGATTTTTATGCCATTTTCAGGCCAGACGTTCCCCGGTGGTTTTAAACCCTTCTCCGGGGGACCCTCTGAGGTTGATCTCTTCCAAACCACGGGTCCATTCAGCCATAGCGATTTTATCCCGGAAAGGGTAGAGTTTTCCCAAGGCTCCCCCTTTCAATCCGGGGGAGGCCGCCCTAACAGACCCCATCCCTGGAAGAACCCCCCTGATCTGATATGAAAACCCTCCCCCCCCCGCCTCAATCCCATGACCCGGAAGTCCCCTTTGTCGCCCATCTGATAGAACTGCGAAAAAGGCTGATTTTCACCCTGGCATTTGTGTTTGCGGTGTTTCTGGCCACTTTCAACCAAAGCGAGCGGATTCTTACGTTTTTGGAACAGCCCATTTTGCCCTACGTGAGCCAGCTGCAATACGATGAAGTGACCGACCCGTTTTACACCCACATGAAGGCGGCCTTTTACGCTGCGCTGTTCCTAAGCTTTCCGGTGATTCTGATCCAGGTCTGGCTGTTTATCCGCCCGGCTTTGTACAAGGAGGAAAAACGGGGGGTGTGGCCTTTTTTGGTGTTTTCCTATCCCCTGTTTGTGGGGGGGGCCTTGTTTGTGTACACCATTTTGTTCCCCTATGCCTTTGAGTTCTTCATCAATTTTGACAAATCCCTGGTTCCCTCCATCCGGGTGGGGGATTATCTGGCCTTTGTGTCTCAGATGATGTTTGTGTTCGGGCTGGTGTTTGAACTGCCCCTGGTTTCCCTGCTGTTGACCCGCATGGGGCTGATTACAGCGGGATACCTGTCCCGGGTGCGCCGGTACGCCATTCTCATCATTTTTATTGTGGCGGCCATTCTCACCCCTCCCGATGTGATCTCCCAGTTGATGATGGCCGGGCCGCTGCTTGTGCTGTATGAAATCTCCATTATCGTGGCCTGGCTGGCCCGCAAAAAACCCGGCCCGAAGCCGGAGCAAACTCCATCCGCCCATCCCCAAATGGAAAACAAAACGGAAAGCAAAGCGGAAAACCAAGTCAAAAACCCAGCGGAACCGAAGGAATAGCGGCGGCCTTCCGTTCCATCATCCGTCCGGTTGTTTCCGCCGGGCAAAAAAAAATCCCCGAAGCCATCGGCTCCGGGGATTTTTTTTCATCTCAAC
>JAOUFO010000196.1 GCA_029858165.1 Deltaproteobacteria bacterium
ATTTGATCCAGATAAAACGCGCGGATGGCACTGGAGCCAAGCCAAATGACCGCCACCACCGACACCACCGTGATGGCCAGATAGGATGGAAAAAGCCGCCACAGCAGCCTGCGGGAATTGAACAATATCATGGAATCCTCATTCTTTTATCCGGTAGCCGACCCCCCGCACCGTTTCAATCCAATCCCCCCCCTGGCCCATTTTTTTCCGCAGTCCCACAATCAGCACATCCACGCTCCGCTCCGTGACCGGATGATTTTCTCCCCGCACGGCATCCACAATCTGCCCCCGGGTAAACACCCATCCGGGTCGTTTGGCCAAAAACGCCAATATGCCGAATTCGCTGAAGGTCAGTTCCACCGGCCTGCCGAACACCGAAACCTCCCGCCGACCATGATGAATCAGCAGATCATGCAGTTTCAGCACCTCCCCGGAGGAGGTCTCCGGGGTCGGCCCATCCCCCCAATCCCCCCGGCGGAGAACAGCTTTTACCCTGGCTGAAAGCACCTTTTGGCTGAAAGGCTTGGTGATGTAATCATCGGCGCCGGTTTCCAGCCCGGCAATGATATCCGATTCCTCCCCCTTGGCGGTCATCATCATCACCGGGATGGAGCGGGTGGCCCCATCATCCTTCAACCTCCGGCAAACGGCCAGGCCGTCCATTCCCGGCAGCATGATATCCAGCAACACCAGGTCCGGGTTCAACTCACGGGCCAGCTTTAATCCCGCTTCGCCGGTTTGGGCCGTGTGGACCGTGTACCCCCCCCTGGACAGGTTGTGGGCCACCAGTTCCAGCAGGTCTTCTTCGTCTTCCACCACCAGAATTTCGGGTTTGTCGCTCATCATTTTGTCTTTAAGAAAAAAGGGCCGGAAAGCAACGGGAGAAACCCCCACCGCCATCCGGCCGTCAATGAAAATCCGGGGAATCAACCCGGGGGTCCAGTACTTTGGGGCTTAGTTCAACAGCTTGGCCTGTTTTTCAGCCACTTTGGCCGGCAAAGGCAGGTAGCCGTCCTTCACCACAATTTCCTGGCCTTCCTTGGAAAGAACAAACTTTAAAAACTCCTTGACCACCGGAGACAACGGCTTGCCGGGAGCCTGCGCCACATACACATACAACATCCGGCCCAGGGGGTATTTGTTTGCCAGCACATTGGCGTAATTGGGTTCCACCGCTTTCTGGCCATTTTTGTGGGAAAGCGCCAAGGCCTTCACCCCGGATGTTTTGTATCCGATGCCGGAATAGCCGATGGAGCTCAACTCACCGCTGACACCGCTGACCACCGCGGCGGATCCGGGCTGCTCTTTGACTGAATTTTTGAAATCCCCTTTTTCCAGCACATGCTCCTTAAAAAAGCCGTAGGTGCCGGAGGCGGAATTTCGCCCATAAATGCTGATGGGTTTGGAGGCCAACGCACCCTTTACCCCCAGTTGACCCCAGGTGGTCAAATCCTGTGAACCGGATTTGCGGGTTTTGGAAAAGATCCCGTCCAATTGCTCCAGAGAAAGAGACTGGATGGGGTTGTCTTTGTTGACAAAAACCCCCAGGGAATCCAGGGCCACCCCGATGGCGGTCGGCTTGTACTTGTAGGCATCCTCAAACGCCTTTACCTCCTCCGGCTTCATGGGGCGGGACATAGGCCCCAATTGGGATGTTCCGCTGGTCAGGGCCGGGGGGGCGGTGGAGGAGCCTTTGCCTTCCACCTGGATGTTTACATTGGGATACTTGGAACGGAACTTCTCGCTCCAATAGGTCATCAGGTTGTTCAGGGTATCAGAACCCACGGAGTTCAGATTGCCGGAGACACCCCCCTGCCCTTTGTAAACAGGCAGTTTGGGGTCCACCTGGATGGCCTGGGCCATGGCGGCGGATTGCAGGGTGACCAATCCGGCCAAAGCCAGGATTGTCCCCACCGAGCGGATAAAGATGCGTTTCATAAAAGAATCCATATTGAAAGGTTGGATAAACAACCGGGGGAGTTGCCCCCCCCGGCCGGTTTATACGGGGTAAGCCGCCTTATTGCCAAGGCGGCTCAGAATCATTCCCCCAACTTAGTAGCTCAACTGAAAGCGGCCATAGGTGCCGGTTTCGGTCTTTTTGGTGATATCGGAGCCTACGGCGCTTAAGGGGACTTCGCTGAAGGTGTTGTTGATGTAGTTGAGCATTACCTTCACGTTGCTGTTGGCCCACATGGTAAGCCCCACAGTGGTGCCGTTCACCTGCCTGACGCCTTGAACCAGGGTTTTGTCAAACGCCTCCTGGTTGGTTTTGAAGGATTCGCTCCTCACACCCAGTTCCCAGGCGCCCCAGCCGTTTTCATCAAACCGGCTGGCAGGCTGAACCGGCCTGCCCAGTTTTCGTTCCTCACCGGTCAGCATCACCGACAGGGTGGCGTATTGAGAGGTCAGGGTCACATCGGTTTTGGCTGTGCCGTCCGTCACGCCGCCATAGGTGGCTGAAATCTGCTCGGCTTTTACCAAAAAAGGGCCCATGGCAACCGCCACGTCCACCCCTTGGCGGGTCAGGTCCTCGCCCACCGTCACCACTTTGGTTTTGGTCCCATCGCCGAAGGCCAGAAATTTGGTGCCCATGGCCGTTTTCAGTTCGGTTTTCACCACGGTTTTGGTGCCGGTCTTCTGATCATCCAGGATGGTGTTCTTGCGCAGACCCGCCATGTAATTGGCGCCGAATTCCATCCAATCCACGGGGGCCACCGTCACCCGGCCCACACCGTCGCCATTGTCATCGGTGTCATCGGCGTTTTTGCCCTGGGCGTTGAACTTGCCCACGGAGTAGGTGAACATCCCCCCCAAAAACTTGCCGGAAAGGGTGGCGCCCACATCCTCATAAGGGGCGATTTTATCCCAGGCCGTGGGGGCCTCAATAAAATCAATGGCATCGGATGAAGTCAGGGCCTCCAGACTGAAAGGGGCCTTGTACTGGCCGATTTTGACCTTGGCTTCAGGAATCCGGTTGTATTCCAGCCAGGCTTCCTGCAACAGCCCTGTATCCCGGGCCGGGTCAATGTACACCCGGTAGCCCCAGATGTCATCAATGGTGCCTTTGACACTGATTCTGGCCCGGCGGATTTTAAACCCGTCCGTCCCGGCGTGATCTTTGCCGTTGGCACGGTAATCAAACTGGGCGTAGCCGCCAATTTTGTAGGTGATTTTGGGAGAGGCAGAAGCTTCCGCAACAGGGGCCGGAGCCTCCTGGGCAACTGCGTTCCATGCGAATAAGGCCAGCAATCCGGCCAACCAAGCTGTTTTTTTCATGTAAAGAATTCCTGATTTACGGTTTCGGTTTGATCCTCCCGTGACTTCCGGCCCATCCGGCAAGTCTGGGGGCTTTTCCTCCCCCTTGTTCAAACAAAGGGAGGATCAGAGGCTGCCCCGGTTTCATTCCGGGGTGGCGCCTGAACCAAAGATAAACCCTCATTGTTCAAAACAAGTTAGGTTTCCGTTCAAATCAGGTGAAAAATCTGAAAGGCAGGGTTGTGGGTCACGATTCGGCAGACTCAATCAATTCAAAAACAATCGCTTGGGGTCCGGGGCCTGGGTTTGGTCCAGCTTGTTTTCCCCTTTTGTTCCGGCGGGATTTTTGGCGGGGGGCTGTCCCTGGGGAGGGTTGGCGGGGGGGGCGGCCCGCATCCCCTGGGCCGCGCCATCCTGGACTGATTGGGCCTGGGCGGCCTCTTTCGCCATTTCCGCGGCGGCTTTTTCTTCCATCCGCTTCAACACCGCCTGCCGGGGGTAGGTGATTTCTATGATGGCAATTCCCGCCGCGGCCAGCATCAGGGCAATCAGGTTCCGGCGCAGGTAATGGATGCCTTTCCGGCGGGCATAAGCCAGCCAGATAATGATCGTGATGGTCAGCACAACGGTCATCACCAGGTCCATGGGCATGGAAAGACTCCTTTGGGGGTTAACGTTTTAGCCAGGATTCATCGTGGCGGGGTTGGGATTGCAATTGGATCAGATCATGGATTTCCTGATCGGTGTGGTTTTCCATCCCCGCATCCTGCAATTGGATGTGTTTTGTTTTGGAGGCCAGCACGGCCTTATGATGAATGGCGGTCTCCCGGCGCATCATCACAGCCAGAGAATCCGGGTCCATGTAATCCGCTTCTCCATGGCACAGGCATATATATTCCTGCGGGGTGTGATTGTTATTGGTTTTGCTATTGGAACCGGCGGCTGGGCGCACCTCCCGGTAAAACACGGTGCCTTTGATGCCCAAGGTGGCGGTGTGGCCCTGGACCGCGTAATAATTG
>JAOUFO010000197.1 GCA_029858165.1 Deltaproteobacteria bacterium
CATCAGCTCGCCGGGGGTCCACATGGACCGCAAGGTTTCCGCCATGACGGCGGTTAAAAACGCGGCCGATAAAATCACCCCCAAGCTGATAGAGCAGGTTTCTTACCTGTGGGTGAAAGAGAAAAATGAAGGGGCCCAGTTGGAGGTGGTGGTGAAAAACGTATCCTTCGCCCAGTTGCGGGAATTTATGAAAAACATCAGCAATGGAATCAAAGGGGTTAAAAAAGTCTCCCAGAGGTCTTATCAAAAATCCACCGCCATTTTGGATGTCACATCACGGGGCAGCACCAACGACATTGCCGAGGCGATTGTGGACCTGAATTTTGAAGGGTTCAAGGTGGAAGTGAAGGATGTGAATCCCAACCGGCTGACGGTGAGCGTCACCCCCCGTTAGCCCACAAAAGAAAGGCGGCGCAAGCCCGGTCAAAAGGGCCGAAGGCCCGTGCCGGTGCTGAAGCCGCTGGACAGAGCCCACAAAAGAAAGGCACCGGCCAGCCTATGGCGTTTGGAGCCGACAGGCGACACAACGCAAGGCTGTGCGGGTGCTGGACAGAGCCCACAAAAGAAAGGCACCGGCCAGCCTATGGCGTTTGGACTCGTAGGCGACAAAAGAAAGCACGGATTCACCCCATGACGCCAGACACAACCTATCCGCCGGGATGCGAAACTTCTGGCTTCCCTCCGGGCGGCAAACCTCCTGGGTGGCGGCAGGCCGGGGCAGGGTTGTCTTTGGCCGCGGGGGCGGTGCATTCCCTGGCCGCGGGGGCGGTGCATTCCCTGGCCGCGGGGGCGGTGCTGTTTTTGGCCACCGGGGCGGTGCTGTGCTTTACCCCAGGGGCTGGGCTGGCCCATCCGGGGGAACTGGATGAATATGGCGGCCACTTTAATCTCACCAGCGGGATGTACCATTACCACAAGCCCCGCTGGGACCTGGTGCGCCGGAGCCGGGAATATCTCCACTGGCAGTTGGAAAAACAAAAAGGGGAATTGGTAGGGGAAGTGGCCTCGGTGGAGCGGCCCGATGCGGTGTGGATACATATTTCTTATTTGCCGGCCTATAAACGGTTGGCCAAGGAACTTTCCAAGGACAGCCGCAATGATTCCCGCCAGGAAATCCGCCTGTGGTTGCGGTATGTTTCGCCTGAAGCATCCGCCATGGGGCGGGATAAGACCTACCGGGAATGGTTTGCCAAAAAAGTGGTGTATGAACTGGATTCCAAACTGCGGGGCAAGCCGGTCACCGCCCAGTTTGAATTCATCCCCAGTGCCGGAAAGTTGCGTGGCTTGCTGTTTTCAGGAGAGGAAAACGTCAACATCTGGCTGATCTTGCAGGGGTACAGTTTTTACATGCTGGAAAAAAAGACCAACCCCCACGATGCCCGGTTTTCGGATGCCGAAAAGCTGGCTCAAAAAGACAAGGTGGGATTGTGGGCTCCCTGACAAACGGGGCCGGTAAGTTGTGCCCCGCCCCAACCGGTTTGACCTCCATGACCCACACCGCCGCCGGGGAACTCACTCTCCGGCTTCAATCCATCCGCCAGCGAATAGCCCAAGCCGCGGGCCGGTCCGGGCGCCGGGCTGATGAAATCAAGCTGGTGGCCGTCAGCAAAACCCGTCCTGCCGGGGATGTTCTGGCGGCTTTTCGGGCCGGGCAAAAAGCTTTTGGGGAAAACCGGGTTCAGGAAGCCCTGGCCAAAATGGATGAGCTGGCCTCGGGAGACAACGGCACGGATGGTTTACCTGAATCTCCCGCCGGGATGGAATGGCATCTGGTGGGCCATTTGCAAACCAACAAGGCACGGCTGGTGGTGGGGCGCTTTGCCTGGATTCATTCAGTGGATTCGGAGCGGTTGGCCTTGACCCTGGAACGGCACGGGCTGGAAGCCCGACAGCAACCCGGCCTGGAAGCCCGGCAACACCCCCCGGCGTTGATCACCAGCCCGGCGGAGTTGAACGCTTTGATCCAGGTGAACTGGAGCGGGGAGGAGACCAAAGCCGGTGTGCGGGATTGGGACAGCCTGTGCCGACTGGTGGAAACCCTGGCCCCCATGACCTATCTGATTCCCCGCGGGTTGATGTGCGTTCCCGACCCGGCTTTTGATGAGACCCAGACCCGGTCCCATTTTGCTTTGGTGCGGGAGCTTGCGCAGAGGGTAAGCCGCGAGTTTGGCCTGAAGAACTTTACCGAACTGTCCATGGGGATGACCCACGATTTTGAATGGGCGGTGGAGGAAGGGGCCACCCTGGTGCGGGTGGGAACCGCCCTTTTTGGAGAACGCTCATGACCCCCCCCCAAACCGGACGCGACAACCCTGATCGCCAAAGGATGATTCCCGGTTTTATCGGCTGGGGCGAACAAAACCAGGCCGTCTGGCGGGCTTTAAAGGCTGGGGGGGTAGCCAATCCAAGGTTTTTAACCGGAGGTGAACCCACCCCCACCCCTGAGGGAATGGTTCCCACGGCCCAGGTGGAAAAATTTTTTGCCGGGGCGCAGGCCATTTTTTTGGATGTCCCTCTGCCCCGGCTGGCCGCGTTGCTGCCTACCGTGCGGCTGGCGATTTCGGATCAACACCTGATCGCCGTCACCGGGAAAAAAATGGCGCTGGCCGATCTGCTGGATCATTTGATTGAACGAAAAGTAATGCGCTGCCTGATCCATCCGGCCCAGGATGTAAAAGAAGACATTGTGGTGTTCCACCCATCCGTTTTTGTGTCCCCAGGGGACATCACCGGATTCCGGGAGTTGTTCCATACATCCGGGGTGGTGCTTTCCATTGATACCGAGCCGCAGTTTGATGTGGTGCGCACCCTGGCGGCCCTGACCCCGGCTTTGGTGTACACCCTGGCCGATGCCCTGGCCGACGGGGGGTTGATGCTGGGGCTGCCCAGGGAAAAAGGGCTGACGGTGCTGCGGGCGGTGCTGAACATGGCGGCCGACAGGCTGTACCGTAAGCAGGAACCCCCTTCTGTCCTGCGGGAGGCCGCTTTGCTGGATGAGGATGCCTCCGCCGGGCTGATGGAACTGGAGGCCTCCGGTCTGCGGGGGGAATTGATGCGGGTGGTGGGCCATGGAGCCCGAATCAAAGGAAAACCCGGTACCCCTCCGGTGAAAAACCGTTAGGGGGATCGGACACAACAAGAGAACCCAACACTTCGGATGTTCTTACACCCAACCCTTAACCCAAAGGCACCATGGGGCTGATGATCAATTTCATTCACACCGCCGCCACGCTGATCACCGTTTTGGTCATCGGCCGGGCATTGTTGTCCTGGTTTCCCCTGGACCGCAACACCCCCCTGGTGCGGCTGATCCACAACCTTTCCGAGCCGCTCCTGGCCCCGGTGCGGAACCTTCTGCCCCAAACGGGAATGGTGGATTTATCCGCTCTGGTGGTGGTGCTGGGGGTCCAGGTGTTGGAGTTTGTGATCATCCGGATTCTGGTCAGTTTGTCCTAAAACCGACCGGAACACGGTTGAAATCACTTCACCTGTTTGGTCTCTCCCGTATCGGCCCGCACCTGGATTTTTTTGGTGGTCGGCGGGGGGTCGTAGGTAAACAGCACTTTGCCCTCCCCCACATCGTCATCCTTTTCTCCGGCCATCACTGCCCACACATAAATGTTGCCGGCCAATTGGCTGTCAGACCCATCCGGTTTGGGAAATTCCAACTGCACCCGGGCAAACCCCCGTTCGTTCAGATTCACCTGGCCGGGATACACCACCTTATCGTAATTGCTTCTTAAGTACACCGAACCGGAACGGGCCATGTTCCCCGCCCGTTTTACATCCACCAATTGCAGGGTCACATAGGCCTGGGCATTCCGGCTGTCCTCCCAAACCAGCTTTTTCACATCTGTTTTCACATCCAGCTTAAAGGGGATATCCTCCACTTTTTTGGGGAGATCGTCGGTGGGGCCAAAATCAGAAAGCCGTTTGCCGGGGGTCAGGGTGGCTTTGTGCCGTGTGTTTTTCACTTCCACCTCCCCTTCGGTCAGGGCCACCCTGGCTTTGCCGTCCCGTTCCACCACTCTGAGGGTGGTCCCCTTGATGCCGATGGTGGCGGTGGTGGTGGTGACCGAGGCCGCATGCTTTTGCTTGATAAAATTGCCCCACACGCTGCCCAGCTTCATGGAAAGTTTGTATTGAAACGCCCGTGCGGATTTTCCTTTTTCCTGGACCAGGTCCACTTTGAAATCTGTGTTGGGCAATACCCGGATTTCGGATCCATCGCGAAATTTGATGGTGGCTTGTCCGCTTCTGGAGGTGACC
>JAOUFO010000198.1 GCA_029858165.1 Deltaproteobacteria bacterium
GGGGGATTGGTTTCCCCCGCCCCCCCTGGCTATACCCCTCCTCCCTACCACACACCACAACTTCTTGCGCCTTTCCGGGTGTCCTTTGCGGGCCAAAGGACGTGCGGCCTTTCCAAAACGTTTGGCCGTCCCCGCCGTTCAATCCGATCCGGGGAAGAGAGCCGCCTTTTGTTTTGATTTGCCGGTCTCCGACCCGCCAGAAATCGCCCCATAACCGGGATGTTGTTTTTTTTGTTGTGTTTTTTAAAAAGTGCGCTTAATTATTAAATATAGACCCCCCGAAGCGGTACCATGGCGGGGGGTATCCTCCACACGCGGATAGGACGGGGTTGTAAGGTGACGCGCCCGTCCAAATAGAGCTCAACCACGTTTTTTTCGTGCCCTTGCTCTGGTTTTTGTGTGGAGGTTCAATCCCCTCCCCCCAGCCTGGAATCCAGGGAATCCAAAAAAACGAATGAAAAGGGCGAACGCCCTGTTCTGATGAGCTTTTTCCAACGTGTGGAATAACCCGGCGGGCTTTGGTCTGCCCCTTCCATCACGCAGGAGCGATCAGCATGGAAAAAGAGCACTTCATTCAGGAACCCGAGGAACCTCCCAGCGGCTCCGGCACCAACACCCTGTTTCCGGTGTTGCCCGATTTTCTTTCCCCGCCTTATGGCGGCACCGATGGCCATTCCTCCTATTTCAAGCAGCCGGTTTTTTCCGGTTCCCAAAATTCTATTCCCCGCCTCACCATCAGTTCCCGCGCCAGGTTGTTTCGCAAAAACCATTTTCCCCAGGTTTCCAGCCGCGAATGGAACGACTGGCGCTGGCAAAACCGCAACCGGGTGAAAAATGTGGATCAGCTTTCCCGCATTCTCAACCTGACCCCGGATGAACTGGCGGCCTTTGGCGGCAAGGGTTCCCAACTGCCCCTGGGCATCACCCCCTATTACGCCAGCCTGTTGGACCCCCAAAACCCGGACCAGCCCCTGCGGCGGACCGTTGTGCCGGTGGGGGGGGAGTTGTTGAAAACACCGGGTGAAGCCGATGACCCCTTGGGAGAAGACAGCCACCGGCCGGTACCAGGATTGGTGCACCGTTACCCGGACCGGGTGTTGTTTCTGGTCACCAATTTTTGCTCCACCTACTGCCGTTACTGCACCCGCAGCCGCATGGTGGGCGGGGGGGCTTCCGCCCTGGGCCGCGGGGATATGGAACGGGCACTGGATTACATCCGGGAGCACAAAGAGGTGCGGGATGTGCTGATTTCCGGCGGGGACCCCCTGACCCTTTCGGATGACAAACTGGAATGGCTGTTGTCCTCTTTGCGGTCCATATCCCATGTGGAATTCATCCGCATCGGGACCAAAGTGCCCACGGTGATGCCCCAGCGGATCACCCCGGCCCTCACCCGCATTTTGCGAAAATTCCACCCCCTGTGGATCAGCATCCACTTCACCCATCCGGATGAGGTGACCCAGGAAACGGCGGAAGCCTGCGAGCGGCTGGCGGATGCGGGGATTCCCCTGGGCAGCCAAACGGTGTTGCTGAAAGGGGTGAACGACAATGTGGAAACCATGCGCCAGTTGGTTCACGGCCTGCTGAAAGTGCGGGTCCGGCCCTACTACCTGTATCAGTGTGATCCCATCTCCGGGTCCGCCCATTTTCGCACCCCGGTGGAAAAAGGGCTGGAAATCATCCAGGGGTTGCGCGGCCACACCACCGGCTACGCGGTGCCCACCTTTGTGATTGACGCCCCCGGCGGCGGCGGCAAAATCCCCATCAGCCCCGAATATGTAAAAGGCCGGGACGGGGATGACCTGCTGCTGACAAACTATGAAGGGGGAGAGTACCGTTACCCGGACCCCGGCGGCGTGACAGGCCGTTTAAAGCCCGTCCAGGAGGCCGCTCCATGCAAATAGGGCTGGCCTACGACCTGCGGGATGATTACCTGGCCAAGGGGTTGAGCGAGGAGGAAACGGCGGAATTTGACCGCCCGGAGACCATCCAGGCCCTGGAGGATTCTTTGCGGGCCATGGGCCATCAGGTGGACCGGGTGGGCAACCTGGAAAGCCTGATGGGCCGTTTGCTGGCAGGGGACCGCTGGGACCTGGTGTTCAACATCGCCGAAGGATTGTACGGCCTGGGGCGGGAAGCCCAGGTGCCGGCCCTGTTGGATGGCTGGCGCATCCCGTATGTGTTTTCGGACCCGTTGGTGCTTTCCCTCACCCTGCACAAGGCCATGGCCAAGCGGGTGGTGCGGGATGCCGGTTTGGCCACCGCTCCTTTTTTTCTGGTGGAAACCCCGGAGGACATCCGCCGGGTGGACCTGCCTTACCCTTTGTTTGCCAAACCGGTGGCGGAAGGAACCGGCAAGGGGGTCACTCCGGCCTCCAAGGCGGCGGACCCCGGCCAATTGGATTCCGTCTGCCGGGATTTACTGGGCCGGTTCCGCCAGCCGGTGCTGGTGGAAACCTTTCTGCCCGGTCGGGAATTTACGGTGGGGCTGGTGGGCACCGGGCCCAAGGCCAGGGTTTTGGGGGTGTTGGAGGTGTTGCTTTCCCCGGAAGCCGAACAGGGTGTGTATTCGTTTCACAACAAGGAACATTACGAAAATCTGGTGGAATACCGGCTGCTGGAAGGACCCCAGGTGGAGGAAATCAACCGGATTTCCCTGGCGGCGTGGCGGGTTCTGGGGTGCCGGGATGCCGGAAGAATGGACATTCGGCTGGATGGCAGCGGAAACCCTCATTTTTTAGAGGTGAACCCCCTGGCCGGAATCCACCCCCTGCGCTCGGACCTGGCTATTTTGTGCGCCCACAAGGGGATTCCCTATCCCCAGTTGATCCGTTGGATTGTGGAATCGGCTTTGGAGCGGCTGGATGGATGACCCCGGCAACCCCGCGGGTAAAGTCGGCCGGGAGAATTCCCCCACAAGGGGGGTTAAAACAGGGTTTCGGCGTAGCGGGGTTTCCCGTTGACCAGCACCGCCTTGACGGCCGATTTGCCATCCTCATCCACGGCGATTTGCAGGGTGATTTTGTCGCCGGGGCGGGGTTGTTCCAGTGCCCGGCCTGCCCCTTCCGGTACATAATAGCGCTCAATCCCGTAGTCCACATCCAGGTAATATACTTTGTCATCCCCCAGGTCCCAGGAAATTTCCTCCCCCGCCTTGTTTCTTTTGATGTGAATATGGTTCCAAGTGTAATTGACCCGGGCCCTGCCGTGAATCACCACCTGACCGGAAGGCGCAGCGGTCCACTCCGGGGAGGCGGCCACCGCCTGCCACACCGCCCCCCGGGGGGCCAGAGTGATATACACATCAAACCGTTTGGGTTTATCAAATCCCCAGACATCATCCCCCCTTTTTGGGGTGTCCCTGGAGGGCAGCAGGGCCGCCACCCCCTGGGTGGTTTCCGGGTGAAGGCTGCCGATGGTGTAAGAAAGACTCACATAATCCCCCCGGAATATATCCCTGGGATCCACCGGTTTGGTTTCCAACACCACCAGGGTTCCGTTGTTGAGGGTGTGCTGTCTTTTGGCGATCATTCCCGCCAGGGCGGCCAGTTGCAGCACCACCACCAGAGCGATGGCGGCCTTGGGGCCAACCCACCGGCCCAACAACGGAGTCCCAGGCCGGGAAAGGGCGGAGCCTCCTTCGGTTTGGGATGGAGGGTTCACTGGACCTCCCCGGATGGGCTGCCCATCCGGGACAACAACCCCCGGCGGGTTTTTTCCAAAACAAAAGCCAGCCCCAACAACACCAGCCCGGAAAACATCATCACATAGGACCTGGCCAGCAGACTCCACAGGGTATCCACAAACCGGGCGGTCAGGGTGATGGCAAACAGAAAAAACCCGGTGTTGATCAACAGCGGAATCTGCCGCAGGTACCCGGTGTAAATCATCCACACCAAAGCCAGCAAAAAGGCCAGATTGAACAGCCCGGCCATCCATTGGGAGGCTTCCGGGTGCACCAGAAACTGAAAGGTCAGCAACAAAAAAGAGGGGATCAACACCCCCAACAGCAGCATGAATTCATGGCGGGGGTCCCCGTAAGGGTTCGGGCCGGTGCGGGCCTCCTCCAGTTTGCGGCGCACCAGTTGGGCCAGCAGCCCCCAGGCCGCCCCGGCCACGGCAACATAAGCCACAACGCCCGCCCAGGCCATTTGGGTTTCATTTCTGTGGCCATCCTGCCGAAAGGTCAGCAGCCAAAAAGAAAACATAACCAGCCCCACCAA
>JAOUFO010000200.1 GCA_029858165.1 Deltaproteobacteria bacterium
TTTTTTGTGTACCGCTCCACCAGAGGGCCGTCGGCCACGGAATAGCTGATGGTCTTCAGCCCGTCCCACACATCTCCGCAAATATCCCGGATAAAGACCAGATCATCCCGCAACTTGGATATGTTGTAACTGTCCACCGCGAATTCATCAATGGTGGTGCTTAACACCTTGGGATTTTTGGAAACACTGCCCAGCAAATCCGGCTGGCGCAACACCCGGGTGAACGAGATGGATTCTGAGGCCCGCACCGGCTTGCCCATGCACAGCTTGGATGCATCCGGCAGATACCACAGGTGTTTGGGCAAAACCGGCGGGGGAAGGGACATTTTGACGACGCCCTCGGTTACCGCGTTGTCCAGCAGGGCCACCGAAAGATAGCGGCTGTATTCAATCCATTGCTCCTGGTAGCTGGCCAGTTCAAAGCAAAGGGCCTTTAACGCCTGCTGGGGGCCGCTTTCCGGGTCATCCAACGCCTCCTGTAGTTTTTCCATAAACAGCCGGGATGGCTCATCCATGGTTTCTTCTTCCCCTGCGGGCAGGGGAGAAAACAAAAACACCACCATCCGGTCCCCATCCAAAAACTGAAACCGGTCCCCCACCCACTGCAAAGGAGCCCAGCGGACGGGAAGGTGGAGGGTCAGGGCCAGCCCTCCGGTATCCGGATGAAATTCGGCATGGTTATCAGAGGAAATGGCGAACACCAGATTTTGCAGGGTGTTGTGGAACACCGATTCTTCAAAAGCCAGGGCCGCCGCCTCCCCGGTCATATCGCAAATCCCTTTGCTGATCATGGACCAAATCTGACGGGCGGGATTCAGGGGGGCGGGGTTTTCTTCGGCCGCGGTTTTGTAGTTGTTTAACAGTTGGCGGAACCGGGTGTGGATCCGGTTGTAGCCCGCCTCAAAATCCGGATAGGGGGCCAAAGCCCCACCCTGTGGGGGAGGGGAAGCCCCATCCGTTTCAGAAACCGGCTGGGCCATCGGAAAAAACGGGTCCAGGGAATCATCCCAGGTTTCCGGGTCCAGGTTTTTTTCATCCAGGTTTTTTAAGGGGCCTCTTTCCCGCATCACCTCCACAAACTGCCGCCGGGAAACCGCCAACCCCTGGCGGTGGGCCACATGATGGTACACCCATTCAAAAAACCGGTTTTCCCAGGTTTTCACCAGATAGTTCAGCTTGCGGGCGGTGAGGTTCCTGGTGGCCTCTTCAATCTGTCTGCTCAGTAACCATTGATAGGTTCTGGCCAGGACCAGAGGGGGATTTTGCAATTTACCGGGGGGGGGAGTGGCTTCGGTGAACAACCCGATGGAAGAGCGGGTGGTGGGGTTGGGATGGACCTCCAACCCCAGCCTGCGGGTCAATGTTTCGGCTGCCCCCAAACGCTCCACCGGACTCAGTTTTTTTTGATCCAGGTGAAAGGTGAAGTAAGGCAGCATCTCATGGGCCGATTGGGCAAACACCTTGTGCAGGTCCTGCTCCATCTCTTTTTTATGGGTGGAAATCACCGTGAGAGTGGCCTTGCGCACTTCCCCGGATACCATTTCATTGTAAAACAGCAGGGGGCCCAGGTTCCCCGCGATGCGTTTCAGTTCCCCAAGAGTGATTTTTACTTTTTTGAAGGCTTGTAAAAAAATCTCCGGTTTTTCCGGCAGCCCCTTTTTGACCTGGCCATGATACACAAAGTCTTCAGTGTTGAAGTAGGCCACGGAAAACAACGGCAACAGCCGGTTGGCCAGACGCTGGCGGGCAAATTCCGCCGGTTCCCTCATCTTGACGGGGTCCTGGTTGGCCAGCCGGATCAGGCCGAACAGTTGCCTCCCGGTTTGCTCCACCAGGATGGGGTCCACCGGAGTGGTCTCCTCCAGCCCTTCCATCCGCTCCATGGATTTGGTCAGAAGCTGGTGGTAAGGACGGGTTCCCTGATAAATCGCTTTTTCCACCGGATCCGCGTTGGCCAAAAAATAACAACGGTTCCATAGCTTGGGGTCTATCTGGCTGCGATACCGCAGAATCAGACTGAACAATCTTTTGAAAAAAACATCCTTGCGGTTGACCCGGTCCTTTTTGGACTCTTCTCCGGTAATATACTGATACGCATGGGCAAACAGGGTGCCTTTGGTGGTGACGGCGGCCAGTTCCACCCGCTCCGTATCCACCATATCCCGAAACGCCTCTATGATTTTGTCGGCGGGGATATCCACTGTGATCATTTCAAACAGGTTTTTTAGCTGGGTTACCTGAAGGGTTTGGTTGGCAAGAACCTCCTTGTACTGGCCCAGCACCCCCTGATAGCGGCTGACCAGATCAGACAACAGAATGAGATTGATGATTTCCGGATCGGCCATCCCGGCTGTGTCGGCCCCGGTGGATATCTGGGTGATTTTGTCCAGCAGCCCCTGAGGCAAAAAATCCAGTTCCATCAGATTGCGCATGGAGGCCATAAACCCCTTGCGTCGCTGGGACCTACCCAATATCATGGTTTTCAACGCATGATTTTGATCCACCAGGTCCGGGGTTACGGAAAACTTAAGGTCCACCGCCGAAAGCAGTTGATCCCTGGCGGAGGAATCCGCCCCGGTGATCAGGATGGGTCTGCCGGCTTTGATCTGCTCAGAAAACACCAGGGGGGCCGCCAGAGGTTCCTCTTTTACCTTGGCTATCTGAAGCAGCATGATGTTGGCGGGGTCCTGGCGGACAGCCCCCATCCAGCGCCGCAGGGCGATCAGGTCCTCATTGGGGTTGATTTCCACATTTTCCACCACCTCGTGGGATAACCCCTGGCCGAATTTGCCCCCCATGTTGCGGCGGACTTTGCGCTGGATGACATGACGAAAGGGAGTGATGACCGCGTCCACCTCCCGGGTGTTGAACACAGCCAAAAACTCCTCCAGCCCTTCAATGGCCTGGGGCGGTTTGTTGCTGATCAGGCGGACCGAGTGTTCTGCCCGTTCCTGCTTGGCAGTTTCAGCCGAATCTTTGGATGGGATGAGGGGGTTCCCGATCATGCTTAGCCGCAGCCTTCGCCGTTCGTCCGGTAAATGAATCTGATGAGAACCATCCGGTAAAAAAGGGTTCCGCACTGAAAGAGGAAAAATTGGAGCCAGCGCCCATAAACACCCTGAGAAGGGTCCTCTCTCTGGACGGCCCGCCTCCAATCCGATTTCAGCTTAACTTATTTTTTCCTCATATTGCAAAAACAACCCGCGGGGAATAGCCGTAGAACGATGCACCAAAATTCAAGGTTGGCCTCCATCCAAACTGGAAGACAGCCCTTTTCACCACCACCACCACCATCCAACGGATGAGAATGAATAAAAGACAAAACATATGGGTCTGGGTCGGGCTGTCGCTGGCAGTGATGTTTCTGTTTTCCAGCGGGGTCGGGTTCGCGGTGGATATCCTTTGGTTTGAGGAGATGGGATACCGTCAGGTGTTCCAATCCATCTTTTTTGCTCAATTGACCATCGGGTTGGCCGAAGGACTGGCGGCCTTTGTGTTTTTATACGCCAATTTCCGCTGGGCTCTTTCCGCCATCGGGGACCCGGTCACTCTTTTTCCGCCGGAAATGGCCAACACCCCCCTGCGTCAGGTTTTCAACCGGCGGTTTTTTCATATGGGAGCCTTGATTTTCAGCGGTCTGACCGGACTTTTGGTGGGAAGCACCGCCTCCGGCAACTGGGAGGACTGGCTGTTGTTTTTAAACGGCCCGGCTTTTGGGCAGGTGGACCCTGTGTTTCAAAAAGACATCTCGTTTTATGTTTTCCAACTGCCGGTGTTTCAGGCCCTGGAGGGGCTGGCCTGGGCCATGGGGTTGCTTTCCCTGGCGGGAACGGGGTTTTTGTACTTCCTGAAAGTCCAGAACGAAAAACTCTCCGCCATCAAAGGGCCATTTAGGATGAACCTGGGGGATGGCCTGCCGGATAAAGCCCGGCTTCACCTGGCCGGGTTGGGGGCCTACCTGCTGGTGATATTGGCCTGGGGGCTTTATTTGGACCGCTTTGAGCAAATGTATGACCAGTCCGGATTGTTTGCCGGCCCCGGCTACGCCGATATTGAAGGCACCCTGCCAATGCTGGCCCTCAAGGCGGCGGCAACCCTGTTGGCCGCAGGGTTGGTGGCCGTGGGCATCCTGCGGCAAAAATTCAAATTGTTTGTCGGGGGGCTGGGGCTGGTGGTGGCCGCCTATGTGGGAGGCAGTCTG
>JAOUFO010000201.1 GCA_029858165.1 Deltaproteobacteria bacterium
CAGCCCCTTGGCCGCCACTTCAATCCCCTCCCCCCCTTCTATGCGCACCTGCCCATCGGCCACCAGGGCGGGAAGACCGGTTTTTTTCACAATATCCCGGGCCAGCGTCTCCGGGTCTTCGGTGGTCAGAGTGACCACATCCCCCCCCACCTGCCGTTTCAGTTTTTCCGGGGTATCCACCTCCACCAGCCGCCCCCCATCCATCAGCCCCACCCGGTCACACCGTTCGGCCTCATCCATCAGATGGGTGGCCACCAACACGCTTAACCCCTCTTCCCGGCGCAACAGGGCCAGGGTGTTCCACAAATCCACCCTGGCGGTGGGGTCCAACCCGGTGGATGGTTCATCCAACAGCAGCAACCCCGGAGAATGGAGCAGAGTCTTGGCCAGTTCCACCCGGCGTTTCAACCCTCCAGAAAGGGTTTCCGCTTTGTCCCGGCGGCGGTCCGTCAGGTTAAACCGCTCCAACATCACATCCACCCGGTCGGCCAGTTTTCGCCCTCTTAAGCCAAACAGATACCCCTGAAACCGGATGTTCTCCCCCACCGTCAATTTGGGGTCCAGGCTGGGGGATTGAAACACCACCCCCAAACGGCTGCGCACGGCCTGCCCCTGGGTTACGGTGTTCAGGCCGTCTATCAAAGCCCGCCCTCCGCCGGGATGAAGGGCGGTGGACAATATTTTAAACAGGGTGGATTTTCCGGAGCCGTTGGGGCCCAACAAACCGAACATTTCCCCCCGGTCCACGCTCAGGTCCACTCCGTTCAACGCCTGCCGTTTGGCATATTGAAAGGTGAGTCTCTCGGTGAAAATCATGGGGTTGGATGAAGCACCGCTGGTGGAGAACATGTTTTTTTTAACCGGGGATACCGATGAAAGGATGGCCAACCGGGAGTTTCCCCGGTTGGGTGGGATTGATGGATTCACCCGAAGGAGAGCGAAATCGGGTTAAACCGGCCCTTTGTCCAAAAACATCAGCAAAAACAGCAGGGGAAGGTGAAATACCGTGGTTTTCAGCAGCCGTTTGGCCCACAGGTCGCTGGGGTTTTTGACCATGCCCCACACCACCCACAAAAACAAAACCCCTGAAAACAAAGACCCGTAAAAATAGAACCTGCCCGCCATGCCGATCACCGTGGGCAACAGGCACACCGCCACCAGCAACGGGCTGTACAACACCAATTGGCGCCGGGTGCGCATTGCGTCAGTGTCATCCACGGTCAACATGCGCAGGTTGGCCAGTTTGTAATCATTGCGGTACATCCAGGCCACCGCCAGGGTGTGGGGATGCTGCCACACAAACATGATCAAAAACAAAATACCCGCTTCGTGACCAAATTGACCGGTGGCACCGGTCCACCCCAGCATGGCCGGAATGGCCCCGGGGACTGCCCCCACCACGGTGTTGAACGTGGTCACACGTTTAAGGGGGGTGTACATCCCCACATAGGTCACCAACACCAACCCCCCCAACAAGCCGGAAACAGGATTGATGGCCGTGTACAACAAAGCGGTGCCCACAACCCCGGTCACCACCCCGAACACCAGGGCAAACCCGTGACTTATCCTGCCGGAAGGCAGGGGTCGGTTGCGGGTGCGGGGCATCAGCTTGTCCGAATACCGCTCAATGTATTGATTTAAGGTATTGGCCCCGGCACTCACCAGGTAGGTGGCCCCCAGTAAAAGGGCCAGATAGCCTCCCCCCCGCCCGCCACCCGCCAGCAGGTAGCCCATCCAGGTGGATACCAGAACCAGCCCGGTGATGCGGGGTTTGGAGAGTTCCAGCACATCCCGCCAGAAGGAGGATTTGGCCAGGGCCGTGGATTCCAATGCTTTTTCCAATTGAAGCCGTCTTTTAAGTGGGTTTTGGGGTTAATGAACAGGGAACACGGCAAAAGGCCGGGCACCCCCGATGGACTTTGCCCCCATCACTCTGGCCCGGAAGGTGACCAGCCAGGTGGACCCCAACAGCAGGGCTCCGTTGACCAGATGAAGCACCGTGACCGGCACCGATTTTTCGGTCCAGATAATCGCCCCGCCCAGAAAGAACTGAGCCACCACCAGAACCCCCATCACCAGGGCGGGGGTCCGCACCCTGGAATCATCGGTGGAGCGCAGGGCCTTGAACAAGGTGATCAGCACCAAAGTGACCACCACCACCGCACCCACCCGGTGGGCAAAATGAATGGCCACCGGAAAAGACTCCAGAGATTCCAGCGGGGGGACAATCCCGCCATAAGAAAGAGGAAAATCCACAATGGCCAGACCGGCGTTGTTGTGGCGGGTGGTGGCCCCCAGCACCAACTGGACCAGCAGGGCCAGAACCGTGATCATCCCCCAGGTACCCACATTGTTGGCCAAAGGCCGCTTGTTGCCCGACATATCCTCCCACCCGGAAGCAGTCACCTGGGCCAGCACAATGGTGGTCATAAAAAACAGCTGGGCGGTCAACGCATGGGTGATGGAAACCGGAGTGGAAATCTGCATCAGCACGGTAATCCCCCCCATCACTCCCTGAAGGATTACCAGCAACAGGGCGGCCAGTCCCAAACCTTTCACCCACCCCCGCTCCTCCTTGACCCACAACCAGGCCGCCAGCAGCAAAGTGACCAATCCCACCAGGGACGCGATCAGCCGGTGGCCGTGTTCAAACAAAATGCCCCCCACCATGGGAGGAAACACCTGTCCATAAGCCAAAGGCCAATCGGGCACTGCCAGACTGGACCCGGTGCTGGTGACCAGGGCGCCTGCCGCCAGCAAAACCACCGTCAGCAAAGAAAGGGTCAGGGCTGCGGCAAACGTGATCTTGCGGGCACCCCGCGCCCCGGAAAATGAACTTTGGGAATTGGCCATCGGACTGCCTCCGGTTCCGTTAAGGTTTTGCCATATCATGGCTAAGTCATCTGTTTTGGCAAATCAAACCGGCCGACCCCATCCCCCGCCCACAGAAAACGGGTGCACCTGCCGACTGCACTGAAGGGATTGGTCAGGTTCGGTTGCTCGTTGTATCTTACTGCGCCGCGGGGTCCCCGTCCATCCTCAATTCAAAGGTTTTTGGAAATTGCCAGCCGGAACAGCACCGGGTATGCTGGATCATCTCCCGGCAATTTTCAAAAGCCGGGCCGAACCCCTTTTCATCGGAGCCTTGCCTCAGAATGGAACAAAACAGCGTCCTGCCCCTGGCCGGCTATCTGTATCAGGGGTTTTCCCTGTTCTTGTTGTTTGCCTTTGTGGGGGCCATCGTGACCGCCCTGGTCCGCAAAGCCAGAAACAAAAGCCCCAAAAGCGAATAAACAGGCAAGAGAATCCCGGAATTTCCCAGCCAAGGGGCCATCTATCCCGGTCCAGGTTCCTGCCCAGTCCAGGGGCCTTGCTTTCCCGGCCCAGGGTCCTGCTGGGCTTGATTAATGGCCCAGCACCTTGGATAAAAACCGGCGGGTACGGTCCTGGGCCGGTTTTTTAAAAAACACATCCGGGGGGGCCTCTTCCACAATCATCCCTTCATCAAAAAAAAGAACCCGGTGGGCCACCTCCCGGGCAAACCCCATTTCGTGAGTGACCACCACCATGGTGATCCCCGAATGGGCCAGTTCCTTCATCACCTCCAAAACATCCTGAATCATTTCCGGGTCCAAAGCCGAGGTAGGCTCGTCAAACAGCATCACCTTGGGCTGCATGGCCAACGCTCTGGCGATGGCCACCCGCTGTTGCTGCCCCCCGGAAAGCTGCCCCGGATATTTTCGGGCCTGCCCGGCAATCCCCACCCGCTCCAACAAATCCATGGCCACGGTTTCCGCCTTTTCGCCGCTCCATTTGCGCACCCATTCAGGGGCCAGGGTCAGGTTTTCCAAAATGGTCATATGGGGAAACAAATTGAACTGCTGAAACACCATGCCCACCTCCCGCCGGACCCGCCGGACGGAGTAAGCGTCCCGGCCCAGCTCCACCCCGTCCATGATGATCTCCCCCTGGTCGTGGGGTTCCAGCCCATTTAATGTGCGCAAAAAGGTGGATTTCCCCGAGCCGGACGGGCCGATGATCACCAGCACCTCTCCCGTCCGCACCTCCAGGTCCACCCCCCGCAACGCATGGAAGGGACCGAACCATTTTTCCACCCCCCGGCAGGAAATCACCGGCGGTCCGGTCAAAATGGGTTTGTCAGATTTTTTTTGGCTCATGTTTTTTCCGTG
>JAOUFO010000202.1 GCA_029858165.1 Deltaproteobacteria bacterium
TCGGTGGCGGTGGCCACGGTGGACCGGGGACTGCGGGAGCTGTTTTTCTGGTCTATGGCGATGGCCGGAGCCAGACCGTCAATGGAATCCACCCTGGGTTTGTCCAGCCGTCCCAAAAACCGGCGGGCATAGGTGGAAAGAGATTCCACATACCGGGCCTGCCCTTCGGCAAACAGGGTGTCAAAGGCCAGGGATGTTTTGCCGGACCCGGAAGGACCGGTGATCACCGTCAACTGATTGCGGGGCAGCACCACATCCACCGATTTCAGGTTGTTTTTTTCGGCCCCCCGGATGGAAATATCCCGTTTGCCCCCTCTGGCCGGGGCAGTGCCTTGCGGCAACCCCGCCGCAAAACCGGCCTGGGCTCCATCCCCCGGGGGGGTGCCCCCCTTGCGGCCCGCCAGCCCCGGTGTCAGCAACTCCGCCAACACTCTTCCGGTGGCCGATTCCGGGTTGGCCGCCACCTCTGCCGGGGTGCCCTGGGCCACCACTTTGCCCCCCTTGGCCCCCCCTCCCGGCCCCAGGTCCAACACATGGTCCGCCACTTTGATCACATCCAGGTTGTGCTCTATCACCAGCACCGTGTTGCCCTGGTTCACCAGTTCCTGCAAAGCGGCCAGCAACACCTTGATGTCGGCAAAATGAAGCCCGGTTGTGGGTTCATCCAACAGGTACAAGGTGCGCCCGGTGGCCCGTTTTTTCAGTTCAGAGGCCAGTTTGACCCGCTGGGCCTCCCCCCCGGACAGGGTGGTGGCCGCCTGACCCAGCCGGATGTAGCCCAGCCCCACCTGCTCCAGGGTATCCAGAATCCGGTGGACAATCGGCACGTTGGTGAAAAAGGCGGCCCCTTCGGCCACGGTCATTTCCAGCACATCGTAAATGGTTTTGCCCTTGTAATGGATTTGAAGGGTTTCATCATGAAACCGGCGGCCCCGGCAATCCTCGCAGGGGATTTCCACATTGGCCAGAAACTGCATTTCTATGGTGCGCACCCCCGCCCCCTGGCAGGTTTCACAGCGCCCCCCTTTGACGTTGAAAGAAAACCGGCCCGGCTGATACCCCCGGATGCGGCTTTCCGGCACTTCGGCAAACAATTGGCGGATGGCGTCAAACGCCTTGGTGTAGGTGGCCGGATTGGAACGCGGAGTGCGCCCGATGGGGGCCTGGTCAATTTCTATCACCTTGTCCACATGATCCAGGCCGGTCACTTTTTCGTAATCCCCCCTGGCACCCACCCCCGACAAATGGTCCGTAACCGCCCGTTTGAGGATTTCATGAACCAGGGTGGATTTCCCGGACCCGGATACACCCGTCACCGCCACAAACACCCCCAGGGGAACACTTACGTTCAGGTTTTTCAGGTTTCGTTTGTTGGCCTTGTGAATGGAGATGGCCCAATCCTTTTGCACCTTCCGGCGGTGGACCGGCAGGGGGATTTCCTCCCGGCCGCTTAAATACCCCCCGGTGACCGACTGCGGGGACCCGGCCACCTGGTCCGGGGTGCCCATGGCCAACAGCCGACCCCCGTTGACCCCGGCCCCCGGCCCCATATCCACCACCCAGTCGGCACTGGCGATGGTCTCCTGGTCATGCTCCATCACAAACACGGTGTTGCCTTTATCCCGCAAATCCTGGAGGGTCTGGATCAGCTTGCGGTTGTCGGTCTGGTGCAGCCCGATGGAAGGCTCGTCCAGCACATACAGCACCCCTTGCAGGCCGGACCCCAACTGGCTGGCCAATCGGATGCGTTGGGCCTCCCCCCCGGACAAACTGACCGAGGAGCGGGAAATGGAAAGATACCCCACCCCCACCCGGTTTAAGAAAGCCAGCCGCCCCCGGATTTCCCGAAAAATATCCTTGCCCACCGCCGCTTCAGTGGCCGTCAGTTTTAACCCTTCAAAAAAGGCCAGGGATTCCTCAATGGGGATGGCCGCCAGCTGCTCCACGTTTTTGTGGTGAAACGTAACCGCCAGGGCCACCGGATTCAACCGCCGCCCCCGGCACCCCGGACAATCGGATACCTCCCGATAGCGGTCCAGTGCCCCCCCCACAAAGCGGGTGATGAATTCCAAAATGGGGATCAGACCCGGCCATTGTTTGTCCCGCTGGGCGATGGTCACCAACTCTCTTGGATGGCGGAACACATGGTTCACCCCCGGGGGGGTTGCGTTTTCGGTTCCATGCAGCAGCATCTTCCGGGCCAGGGCCGATAACCGCCCCCAGGAAACCGCCGGGTTCACATTGAGCGCCAGGGCCACCGCCGCCAGATCATCCTGGCGGATGGTGGTAAACGGCAGGGTCCCTTTGGCGGAGACACACACAAACGCCCCCTTGCGGATGGGTTTGGCCGGGTCCGTCAGCAGGGCTTCTGAAAACCGATGCACATGGCCCAAACCCTGGCAGTCGGGGCAGGCCCCCTGGGGGGCGTTAAAAGAAAACAGCCGCGGTTCCATTTCGGGGATGGGAATCTGGCAGGCGGGACAGGCCATTTTGCTGCTGAACAAATAGTCCGTCGCCGGGGGCGGCTCTTCTTTTTCCCGGTCCGGCCTCACGCGATTGCCGGGGGCCGGATTTTCGGAATCTGGATCGGTTGACAGGGAGAGCGGGCCGTTTTCCACCGATATTCCCACCAGCCCCCCGGACAACTCCACCGCTTTTTCCACCGCTTCCGTCAGGCGGCTTCGGTTTTTCAGGGTCAGGGTCAGGCGGTCCACCACCAGTTCAATAGTCTGCTTTTCATAACGGGCCAGACTGACCGGCTGGGAGTCCTCATCCAGTCGGGTCAGTCTGCCGTTGATTCTGGCCCGCAGCCATCCCTGGGCCACCCAATCGGCCATCTCTTTGCGATATTCTCCCTTGCGCTGGCGCACCATGGGGGCCAGCACCAGACAGACCGCCGGGGGGGCCGGGTCGTCCTCTTCCCGGACCAGGCGGGCAAACAGGTGGTCGGCAATCTGCTGGGGGGTCTGACTGGATATGGCCTTGCCGCAGCCGGGACAATGGGGCTTGCCGAACCGGGCAAACAGCAAACGGTACAAATCGTAGAGTTCGGTTACCGTGCCCACGGTGGAGCGGGGGTTGCGGTTGACGGTTTTCTGATCAATGGAAATGGTGGGGGAAAGCCCTTCCACATGCTCCACCCTGGGCTTTTCCATCTGGCCCAAAAACTGCCGGGCATAGGGGGAAAGCGATTCCAAAAACCGCCGCTGCCCTTCCTTGAAAATCGTATCAAACGCCAGGGAGGATTTACCCGAGCCGGACACCCCGGTAAACACCGTCAGGGTGTCCCTGGGCAACGTCAGGCTGACGTTTTGCAGGTTGTGCTCAGCCGCCCCCACCACCACAATGTTTTCTGTTTCGGGACGATCGGGCATAAGGGAGGCAATGACGAAAGGGAAAATGGAGAAAAAAGGGGCACCCGAATTGGAGGGTTTTTAAAAAAAACCGGGACCAACGTTCAGTGTAGCACGGAACGGGGGGAGAGCAACGCAGGGAATGGGAAAGCCAAAGGATGGGTTCCCGGAGGAGGATGGGCTTGATTTTTGGACCTGGAGGCTGTGCAGGGACCCTGAAAGGCGGTAAAAACAGGGGGCGGAAGAATGTGTCGGTATCGGATTGATCGTCTGTCCTGTTCTTAGTACAGCATAATTGCCGGGACAAGGGGTTTTTGCCCCACAATTCCTCACCTCAAAGGCTTTCTTTAGAAAGAAAGGCTCTTGGTGTCCGGCAAACCGGGGTAACCCGGTCCATCCAATCCATTCCATCCACAGACTTACGGGAGAACCACCATGGGCGCACAAAAGGTTGAAAACGTTCAAGACCATTCCAAAAGCAGGTTGTCTCCATCCACCTTTTTATCCTTTTGGCCGCTCAGCCGGATGGTGGTTGCCCTGGCCCTGGCATCCGGGCTTCCCTTTTCATCAGGGGCGCTGTCCAGCGGTTCACCACCGCCATCCGCCTTGCGGCGGCTTTAGGCGGGGTTCACCGCCTTTCTCTTGGCCCAACCAGGGAGGGGCGGGGGGAGAGGGCGGTATTAGGTCGCATAATGCCTGTTATTGGGCCTCACCCCCGGCGCATTATGCGCCACCCCCTCTCCTGGGGGCGAGGGGGAAGGGTGTGACTGGATGTTTGGGCTGAAACAAACTGGGTTTTGGTTGTGCGGTTTGGCGGTTTGCTGATTCAA
>JAOUFO010000203.1 GCA_029858165.1 Deltaproteobacteria bacterium
GTCCCGGGGCAGGGGGGTATCGGCCATCCGTTTGTTCCAATAAACCGATTTTTCGTTGGCATCCTTGGATGCCTGATTGACCGCCACCACCGAAGCCAGTTTGTCCGGCTTTACAAATTTTTCCACGTCCAGTTTTTTGGTTACCGAACCCAGGTCCACCACCGGCAGGTTGCCGGATACTTTTCCCAGCCCCTTTTTCAGGCTGTCCACGGTATCCTTCTTTTTCTTTTCGGATGTTTTGGCTTCTTCTGCCGCCTGAGCCTGCTCCTGCTGCTGTTGTTCTTCCTGGGCGGCGGCGGCCTCCTCAGGGGAAGGCGGCGGGGGGGGTGTTTGGCCGGGGCGGAGTTTGCCGAAAGTCAGGTTGGTCAGGGTCATTTCATCCACCACCAGCTTTTTGGCGAACAACTGCATCCCCTTGACGTCAAAATCGGCAGGGCCTGCCTCCAGCATGTTCTTCCAGGGGGATTCCGAATCCTGCAACTGGACTTTGTCAAAAGCCACCCGCATATCCAGGGGGGCAATATCCAGGCCGCGGATTTTGACCTCGGCGTGGGTCAGCTTGCTGATGACCGATTCAGCCGTCCAGGCCACCAACAGGTCGTCTATCAGCCAGGTGGAAAGGCCAACACACACTGCCACCACTCCCACCACGATTAGCGCGGATTTTCGGATCATCGGATAAGCCCCATGTTTTCAAGTCGCAAATACAAGCCGTAAATCGGCGTGGCTTTGAACAATTTGACGATTTTCCAGGTTTCCATTTTGGTCAAAACCTGCTCCCGGTAATGGATCACTCCCCAGCGGCACAGAAAATACAAAGGAGCGGCAATCAACAGCCCTGCCACCAGCCCGCCCATCACCACGGTGTTGTTAAACCGGGTGGTCATCAAAAAGGGATTGTTGTACATCACGGTGTACAGACCTTTCAGGGCGGCGATATTTTCCAGCATCAAAGAGCCGGTCCAATCCAGGACCGGGTCAAAAATCCAGCCGGTCATGGCGGCAATGGCGGTGGCCACCATCACCATGGTCAGGTTGACATTGAACAGCAGGGTCAACAGCAACAGAATCCACACCTGCAACGGCCAGCCGGGGGTAAGCCCCATCACAAATCCAAAGGTGAATCCGGCCGCGATCTGTCCCGGCGTGCCGCCATCTTTCAGCACCTTCAGGATTTTTCCGGCCATCTTTAAAATGATCAACATAGGTCAACCCCGAAAAATTTTGGCCATTTCCCCGCCTCTTTTTAAGGGGGGGTGGTGTTTGGTAGGTTACGGCGACTATTACTGGGTTCCCGATTGTTTGTCAACGGGGGATGCCGCTTCACATTTCCGGTTTGAACTCCCGGACCCCCGGTTTTTCCGTCAGCTTGACCGGTTTGTCGGGAGAGGGGGAGGAGGGTGCATCCTGCCGCAATTCCTGAATGGTTTTGGCTCCGGCTTTGCGCAGCATGGCGGCGATATCGTAATATTCATTGGCCACCGCTATTTTCATGGCGGTGCGTTGGTTTTTGTTTTCCACATTGGGGTCCACCCCCTTGGAAAGCAGCAAGGCCACCATCGCCTCATTTTCCCGGGAGACCGCCTCCATCAGGGGGGTGTAATTGTTGAGAGAAAACAAATTGGCATCGGCCCCGGCTTCCAGCAACAGCCCGGCGATTTCTTTTTTGTCTTGAGTGACCGCCATAAACAAAGAGGTGGAGCCATCTTCCACCTGGGCGTTGATATCCACCCCCGGCTGTTTTAAAAGCTCCCGCACCGCGGCGGTCTGCCCTCCTCCGGCGGCCCAGTGCAGGGCGGTAAACCCCTTCAAATCCTTATGATCCGGCCTGGCGCCGGCCCCCAGCAACAGGTGGACGATTTCCATCTGGCCGTAATAGGCGGCGAACATCAGCAGGGAATCCCCTTTGTGGTTCTCCTCGTTGGGGTCGTGGCCTTTTTCCAGCAGCATGGCCACTTTTTTGGCGTCCCGCTGATGAACCGCCATCTGCATGGGGGTGTTTTTTACAATGGCGCGGGAACAGGAGGCCAAAACCAGAACCGCGATGAGGGTGAATACAGCGGACAGCTTTGTTTTCCGGTTCAGGGCGGCGGCAGTGGAACCATTCATGTCAATTTATCTCCTTAAGGTTGGAATCGTGAACCGGCAAAGCCATACCGGTTGAACCATCATAGACGTTTGAGCCCCTTGGGGCAGGTTATTCTTTTGCCCCGGCATGGCGCAATAGGTTTTGAATGCCGGTATGGCCCCGTTGCCGGGCCAAAGAAAGTGCCGTATCCCCCCGCCGGTTGCGGAGGGCTGGTTGGGCATGGTGGTCCAGCAAAGCCTGGACCACCCCCTCGTACCCCGCGGCGGAAGCCAGCATCAAAGGGGTTTCTCCCATGCCGCCATGGAGGTCCGGGGATGCCCCCCGGCCCAGCAGCAACCGGACCCCCGCCTCATGGCCTTTCAGGGCGGCCCAGGCCAGGGCGGTCATTCCCAGAGTATTTCGGGCGTTGACCGGTGTTCCGCTATCCAGCAACAGGGCCATCACTTCCGGTTTTCCCCCTTCGGCGGCACTCATCAGGGGGGTGTTGCCTGCCTGATTGCGGGCCTTGGGGTCCGCCCCCGCCGCCAGCAGTTGTTGAACCATTTGAAGCTGACTCCAGGTTTCCGGTTCGGGGAGGGCTTCCCCGGGATTCCCGCCATCTTTGGGGTTTATCCCGGCTGCGGGATATTGGGGGCGGACCGGTTGTTGGGGCCGGGGTTCTGCCGGGGGGTTGGTCAGTGCGGCCCAGTGCAAAGCCGTGTTGCCGGTGATGGATTTGGCGTTGGGCTGCGCCCCCGCCGCCAGCAGCAGACGGACGGCCCCCCCCTGACCGGACCTGACCGCCAGGATCAGGGCTGTCTGCCCGTCCATGTCCGACAGGTTGGGGTCGGCCTTGTGTTTCAGCAACATCCGGGTGATTTCCTCCCGGCCCAGGATGGCGGCGGCCATCAGGGGGGTGCGGCCCTGATGTTTGTCTTTTTCATCCACATCGGCCCCGCGGCGGACCATATCCTCCGCCTGGGCGATCCGGTTGTCCTCCACCGCCCGGGTTAATGGGGGGAGGTCGGCACATCCGGTGAACCAAAGCCCTCCGGTAAGACACACCACCCAACCCATCGCCTTCAGCCGGGTTTGGACATGAGCCCCAGGCCGAAACAGCCCGGCCAACCTTCCGGGGGCCACCCATAAGGGTTGACGGGGAAAACGCCGGGCATGGGAAAATAGGGGCATGGTTTCCTGGCTCCGGTTTATTTCAGCCCTTCCGGCAGCCAGTAGGAGTTGGCTTCCAGGGGGTCCGCAAAATAGACATGGCCGCCCCGCCGCACCCTGGGGGCGGTCAACATTTCATCCCCCTCGTGGAGCAGGCGGTCCGCCGTCAGAATCAACCCCAAAAAAGGGCCGTGACGGGCCAGGGCCTGCCTGCCATACAGGGAGCAGGTGGGGGCCATCTGGCAGCGGTCTCCATCCAGGGGACTGACCACCCGTTGATAAAAGACGATCAGGGATTCCAACAGCCCGGTTTCCGCCCCAGCCCCCATCCCCGCGGGAAAGGAGGGGGAGGGGAACAGTTCCCCCCCCGCTTCTCCGCGAAGGGGGTCACGGGGCAGGGCGGGGGGCCATTTGTAGGGCACCGATTGCCCCCCGGTGTAGGGCACCATTTGCCCCCCAGGGGGCCGTAGGGAGGGCAGCCCAGTGGAGGGCCGCCCAAAGGACAGGGGCGGCATGGGGGCTGCCGAAGCGTCCGGTTCTGCCCGCAAAGCCTTTGGTTCCGCCAACAAAAGGGCGGGGGCCAGGGCCAGCCATCCGGCGGCCAACATTCCAAGGATTGTTTTTCGCAAACCTGCCTCCATTTGTGTTCCGGCCCCGGCTTTCGGGGGTGATGGACCGGGGGCCGTCAGGCCGGGCCGGTCCATGTGGCCGGTCTTCGGCTCATCCGGCGGTTTTTTATCTCCCAGGGGTTGGAATATCTTTGGTTGCGGGGTCAATCCCCGGCAGGGTTTTTAACGAAGGGGGTGCCCCATCCGGGCGGGGAACAGGAAGCTCCACCAGAACTTCTCCCGGCCGCACCAACCCCAGGTCCCGCCGGGCCAGATACTCCAGATAGGCCGGGTCCTCTCCCAATGCCCGGATGGTTTCCTGCAATTCCTC
>JAOUFO010000205.1 GCA_029858165.1 Deltaproteobacteria bacterium
TTCGGGATGTAACCCCGATTCCCCACAATGGATGCCGTCCGCCAAAACAAAGGCGAATTTGAGCACATCCCGTTTCCGGGACAGGAAGTCTCTTTTCTTTTCTTTGAACTGACACGAAGAAGACAAGACCAACCACAGGAGAAGCAATTGGCTCGTTATACAGATTCTGTCTGCCGGTTATGCCGACGGGAAGGAATGAAACTTTTTTTAAAGGGCGACCGGTGTTATACGGACAAATGCGCCATGGAAAAACGGGCGTTCCCGCCCGGCGCCCATGGAAGTTCTTTTCGTTCCAAACCTTCCGAATACTCCCTGATGCTTAGAGAAAAACAAAAGGTGAAACGGATATATGGCCTTTTGGAAAAACAATTCAGGAAAAACCTGACCGTCGCATCGGGTCAAAAAGGGTTGACCGGCGAAAACATGTTGTTGCTTTTGGAACGAAGGCTGGACAACACCGTGTTCCGGATGGGTTTTGCCTCATCCCGCAGTGAGGCCCGTCAGATGGTGACCCACGGCCATTTTACCTTAAACGGCAAAAAGGCAACGATTCCCTCCATGCTGGTGAAGGTGAACGATACCATCGCGGTCAGAGAAAAAAGCAAAAATCATCCGCAAGTGAAAAATTCCCTTGAGGCGGCAAAACGCAAAGGATCCACCAGCTGGATTGAAGTGGATGGAACCAAATTGACGGGGAAAATTCTGGCTGTTCCGAATCGGGATGAATTAACCCTGCCCATCCAGGAACAGCTCATCGTAGAACTCTATTCTCGCTAAGGTTCCCATTATGGAAAACACCATGTACACCAGAAATTGGGAAGCACTCCAAAGGCCAAAGCGGATTGAGGTTGAAAACGAGACCTACACCGCGGAATACGGCAAGTTTATTATTGAACCTTTGGAAAAGGGGTTTGGAAACACCATCGGTCTTTCCCTGCGCCGGGTGTTGCTTTCATCGCTGCAAGGCAACGCGGTGATCGCGGTAAAAATTGAGGGAGTGTCCCACGAATTTGAAGGGATTCCAGGCGTCCATGAGGATGTGGTTCAAATGATCCTCAATTTGAAGTCGTTGAATATTCAACAGCTGGAAGACGGTGTCCAGGAAATGGAACTGGTGGGCGTAGGCCCCTGCCAATTAAAGGCAAAGGATATCGTAACCGGCGGTAAGGTGGAACTGTTAAACCCGGAATTGACCATCGCCACCCTGGATGAAGACGCCAAGCTGGAAATGCGTATTTATCTGGCGATGAACAAAGGGTATGTGACTGCCGAAGAAAATTTTCGGGACAACCTTCCCTCCAATGTCATTTACCTGGATTCCGTCCATACCCCCATCCGGCGCATCAATTACGAAGTGCAAAACGCCAGGGTTGGGCAAAAGACAGACTATGACAAATTGATTTTTGAAATCTGGACGGATGGCTCTTTGCCCCCCCGAGATGCTTTGGCCTATGCGGCCAAAATCATCAAAGAACATATGCAGACGTTTATCAATTTTGATGAAACCCTGCCGGAGCCGGTACGGGAAGAACAAAAATCAGCCGCCCAAACGCTGAATGAGCACCTGTACAAGCCCGTCAGCGAACTGGAATTATCGGTGCGGTCCATCAATTGCCTGCAAAGCGCCAAAATAGAAACCATCGGTGAACTGGTTCAGAAAACTGAGGCCGAAATGCTGAAAACAAAAAACTTTGGCCGAAAATCCCTTAATGAGATCAAGGCTATACTGATTTCCATGGGGCTGGGCCTGGGGATGAAGCTGGAAGGGTTTGACCCCGACCAGAAACCTTCAGCCAACCATGAAACTATCAACGAATCTGCTTAGGGTCGGGTACCAATGCGTCATTTAAAATCAGGAAGAGCACTGGGGGTTTCCTCATCTCATCGGCGCGCCATGTTGCGCAACATGTCCACATCCCTGTTGGAACACCAACAGATCAAAACCACCTTGACCCGCGCCAAAGAGCTCCGCAAAGAGGTGGAAAAAATGATCACCCTGGGCAAACGGGGGGATTTAACCGCCCGGCGCCAGGCCTTGGGTTTTGTGAAATCCAAAGAAGCCATGAAAAACCTGTTTGGTGAATTCGCCGAACGGTACAAGGACCGCAATGGCGGCTATACCCGCATCATCCCCATGGCCAGACGTTTGGGAGACAATGCCCCTCAGGCGTTGGTGATTTTGGTGGATGGCCCCAAGGACCCTTTTGCCAACGAAACCCCCAAAAAGGGGAAGGCAAAACCCAAAAAGACGATCCTTGAGGAAGTCTCACAGGATGTGAAAGGGAAACAAGCCAAAGCCCAGAAGGCCGATGCGGATCAAGCACAAGCCGCAGAGGTGGATGCCGGGGCCGCAGACAAACCTTCTGCCGAATAGGGTTTATGGCCCGTTGATTCGCTTCAATAGGATACCCATCACCCTTCCCGGGCCAACGGAAGCCAGGTCCATTAAATCAAAAGCCCCCGCCGGAATTCAACCCGGCGGGGGCTTTTTTTTTGGAGGTAAAAAATTAAAGGTGTGCGGCCACTGGCAACCCGTTTTTTCCATCCCCCTGCCCCTAAAGGGAAGGGAGTTTATAGGATTGGAGGTCTGCGCCCCCCAAAATCCAAACAATCCAAAAGGGATTGGAATCACAGATTAAAATGTTGCTGTTTTTTTTGGTTTTCCAGAAGTTTTCCAAGGGCTGCGCGGCCCTGGTCCACATATTCCCGGTCTACATAGATGTTGTTCACCTGAAACACCTGGTTGTAATGGCGCAACAGGGTTGAGGATTCCGCCAGAGGCCGGTGGGTGGATTTTCCCAGAACCGGTTCGTCCACCAGAATGGCCGTTTCGGGGGGTTGATGACCGGAACCCATGTTGGATAACTTTCGTTCTTCTTGCAGGTGCACATGGGGAATGTTTTCACGGGAAAGAGCCTTGGGAAATTCCTGTTGCAGGGCCAAGTCAAACCGCCCATCCAATTGAATCAGGCGGGTCATCGGTTTGCGGCCGACGATTCTCCCGGCCCAGGGTTTGTTTCTGGCTTCAAACAGTTTGGCACTGACCACATCCTCCCTGGATTCAATCAGCGAGGACATTCCCTGGTCCAGGGACAACGAAATTTCCCCGGTTAACACAGCCTGGGAAAGAAAATACTCAAACGGCAGCAGAGTTTTGTGATAATACACCTGCATGGTCATATGGAGCCGGGCCAACAGGTAATTTTCATAGGTATACAGGGTGTTGTGCTGCAAGGTCATCACCAGCCCTTTCGGAGTGGGGGCGGCTCCCAATCCCTGAATCAGCCGGTGATGGTCAAACAGGCCGTAGGGCACCCCTGTAAAATGAGAATCCCGCCTCAGATAATCCATCCGGTCGGCGTCTATTTCTCCGCTGATGATTTGTTTTAACAAGGGGTAAATGTTGCGCAATGGGTCCCCTGCGCCATTCAGTCTGGGGGATGGGCGGATATCCTCATGAAACAACGTCGCAACATCCTGGGCTTCCTCCAAAGAAAGCAACCCCCCCGGTTCCTCGGACAACCCGTGGGCCACAGCCGCCGAAAAATCCTCATGAACTGCTGGGGCACCGGGGTCAAACAGAGAATACCAGTCCCTGGGGGTTGGCAACCCTTTTTTGGCGGGAAACAGTTTTTCAAAAGAATGGGAGTAGGGAAAATGGCCGGAGTCATGCAAAAGACCGGCAAATCGGACGATCTGGTGGAAATAGTCCATTTCCTTTTTGGTGAAAGAACGGAATGTATCCGGGGAGGAGGCCGCCACCCGTTGGAAAATGTCCCCTGCCAGATGCATCACCCCCAGCGCGTGGCTGAACCGGGTGTGGGTGGCTCCGGGATAGACCAGGCTGGCAAATCCCAATTGGGTGATATACCTGAGCCGCTGAACCAACGGGTGGGAGATGACGGTCAGTTCGCGGTGGTTAAACCCGATGGAACCATGGATGGGGCAGCGGACCTCAAAATCAGAAGGGACCTGGTTCATGTTTGCGGCGGATGAGAGGTAAATGTATGATATAATTTGGTGAAAGATGGACCGGCGAAGGAGAGTCCGCCTGCCGGGATTGTCTGGATTGAGACCTCTGCATAACTGCCAAAAGCTCCCGTTTTGATAAAAAAGCGGGGGTTTGGGGGCCGCAGGCCTCCAATCAGTTCAACC
>JAOUFO010000204.1 GCA_029858165.1 Deltaproteobacteria bacterium
CTATTGAATTGACGAACAATTCACTTCTGGCTGTGTAACGATTCTCTTGTCAAAGATCCAACACCCCCCGCCGGGGGGGTCCTCCAACCCCTTCGGATTGTTCCCTGCCGATGGTCGGCAGCGGTTCTTCTCTCCGGGAAACAATAAATATACACAGGTGAATTTGGGGAATCAAGGGATAAAATGATGTTTTGCAAAAAAAATTGGGTGGTCTTTGAAAGGTTAACGCACCAATCGGTTTTTCTTGTCCGAACGCAGATAAGCGGCCAGAAAATCGGTTTTGAAAGCGGCAAACCGGTCTTCCTGAATGGCCTTCCGGATGTCGGCCATCAAGGTCATGTAAAAATGGATGTTGTGAATGGAAGCCAGGGTGTGGCCCAACACCTCTCCGGCATTGAACAGATGGTGAATATAGGCCCGGGTGTAATGGCCGCAGACATCACAGCCGCAGGAGGTATCCAGGGGAAACTTGTCCTTGCGGTATTGGGCGTTGTCCAGCCGCATCCGCCCCACCCGGGTGAACACCACGCTGGTGCGGGCATATTTGGTGGGGATCACGCAATCCATCATATCCATGCCGGAATCCACGGCGGCCAGCACATCCTCCGGCAGCCCCACCCCCATCAGGTAGCGGGGCTTGTCCACCGGCAGATAGGGAGTGGTATGGGAAAGCACCTCGTTCATCACCTCCAGCCCCTCCCCCACACTCAATCCCCCCACGGCAATGCCCGGCAGGTCAAAGGCGGCGGTGGCCTCGGTGCTGGCTTTGCGCAAATCGGAAAATGTGGACCCCTGCACAATGCCGAACAACGCCTGACCGGTCTCCAGCCCTCCCGCGTCCAACCAGTTTTTTTTACAGCGGGCCAACCAGCGCAAGGTGCGTTCCATGGCTTGTTTGGCATACGGGTGGGGAGTGGGGTAGGCCACGCATTCATCAAAAGCCATGGCGATATCCGCCCCCAGTTTGCGCTGGATTTCCATGGAGGATTCCGGGGTGAACAACACCGGCTGCCCCCCTTTTTCAGCTTTAAAGCGGACCCCCTCTTCATCAATGGTGCGGTTGGGCAGGGAAAACACCTGGTACCCGCCGCTGTCGGTGATGATCAGCCCTCCCCAGTTCATAAACTTGTGCAGCCCCCCCATGGACGCCACCAGATCCTCCCCCGGCTTAAAATGGAGGTGATAGGCATTGGCCAGCAAAATTCCCGCTCCCGCCTGAGAAATGGAATCCGGCCCCACCGCCTTGACGGCGGCCTGGGTGGCCACCGGCATAAAAGTGGGGGTGGAAACGCTCCCCCTGGAGGTGGTCAGTTCCCCCAGCCGGGCACCGCTGGCTTGATCTGTTTTCAGCAAAGTGAATTTCATGAATGAAACAATCTGTAAAAAATTCGTCTTGGGAAGGGATAACAAACCGGGATTCACCATGGGCCGTGGGTTCACCCTGGCTGGTTATCATCCCGATCCGGATTGAATTCGCAAAAAACCTTAATTTATTAAACCTTTGCAAGGATTATTTTCCCCACGGGAACCAGAATATATGGTAATCATAAGCAAGGCCACCTGTTCTGTTGACCCGGTTTTGGACCCTATTTTGCGGCAGGGGAAATCCAAACAACAAAATCCGGAACAATTAGGAGGCAGATAGAGATTTAGAGTACAAGGCATTTATGGGACATCCAATAAAAATAATACCGAAAAAAACACTGAAAAAAGTACCAAAAAACCTGAGTTGGGAGAACAACTCGCGGCTGAGGGGAGCCATCAACGCCACCCCGTTGGTGTTGTGGGAGGTGGACCCCCAGGGGGTTTTTGTCCGGTCCGAAGGCAAAGGGTTGGAAGCCCTGGGATTGAAACCGGGCCAGGTGGTAGGACAAAGCGCCTTTGAAATGTACCGGGACAACCCGGAAATCCTCCGCCACCTGCAAAAAGGTCTGGCCGGGGAATCCTGCGAATACGAAGCTCTGGCGGCGGATACCTGGTTCCAGACCTTTATCACCCCCTTATTGGGGGAGGATGGAAAAGTGTCCGGGGTCATCGGGGTATCCCTGGATATTACCGAACGGAAAAAAGCCCAGACCGCCCTGATCCATTCCCTGGAAAACCTAAGGGAAAGCGAAGCCCGGTTTCGGGCCATTTTCAACAACTCCTACCTGTCTATTGCCCTGGCGGACCCCCAGGGCCGATACATTTCCTTCAACGATGCCTGGCCCAAATTTTTGGGCTATTCCCGCGAGGAACTCCTCCAAAAAACGGTGGAGGATATCACCTGCCCGGAGGACATTCCCCTCAGCCTGGAGAACCTGAAAAACCTGGCCGACGGCACCATTGACCACTACCATGTGGAAAAAAGGTTCATCCGCAAGAACGGCAGGCTGGTGTGGGGGGATTTGTCGGTTTCTCCCCTCAGGGATGTGAAAGGGTCCACCGTGGAGGCCCTGGGCATCATCCAGGATATAGATACCCGAAAAAAGGCCGAACTGGCCCTGCTAAAAAGCGAATCCATGTACCGGCAGCTGGTGGAAACCACCAACGCCGTCACCTGGGAAATGGAACTGGCCAACAACACCTTTACCTACATGTCGCCCCAGGTGCGCGCCATGACCGGCTACCCCCCCCACGAATGGACCGGTCTGGATTTTATGACCACCCTCATCCACCCGGAGGACCGCGCCCAGGCCCTTTCCTTTCTGGTGGACCACACCTTGTGGGGCGAGGATCACAGTTTTTCCTTCCGGCTGAAAACCCATTGGGGGCCTTACATCTGGCTGCGCAACATTGTCAGTGTGATATCCGATGAACAGGAGCATAAGCTTCTGCGGGGGTTTATGGTGGATATTACCGCCCAGATGGAAGCCGAGGCGGCTCTGCACCAAAGCGAGGCCCGGTTCCGTTCTCTGGTGGAATCCACCAAAGCCATCACCTGGGAACTGGATGTGGAATCGGCCCGGTTTACCTATGTTGGCCCCCAGGTGCTGAAGGTATTGGGATACGGCCCTGAGGAATGGACCGACTTTGATTTTTGGTCCGAATTGATCCACCCGGAAGACCGGCAGGCGGCGGTGGATTATTGCCTGTCCGCCACGGCCAAAAACGAGGACCACAGTTTTGAATACCGGATGGTGACCAAAAACGGGGAAACCATCTGGATACGGGATGTGGGGTCGGTGGTGGTGCTGGGGGAAAGGCGTTACCTGAGGGGGTTTCTGCTGGACATCACCCCCCAGAAAGAAACCGAGGAGGCCATGCGCCAAGCCAAGGAACGGGCGGAGGAGGCCACCCGGATCAAAGACAAGTTCGTCTCTCTGGTGGCCCATGATTTAAGAGCACCCATTTCCGCGGTGATGTCCATATTGCAATTGATGCAAACCGACCCGGCTTTGCCGGAAACCGAAACCTCCAACCTGGAGGATGTGAGCAGGCGGTTGAACAATATGTTGAAAATGATTGAGGATGTGCTGAACATCACCCGGTTGCAAACAGGCCGGATGGAGCTGAAAAAACAACCCGTGCAATGGGCCATGGTGGCCGCTCCCGTTCTGGGAATGCGCTATCTGGCCGAAACCAAAGGCATCACCCTGGCCAACAAGGTGCCCGATGAGTTGCGGTTGTATGTGGACCCGGTGCTGTTTGGGCAGGTGTTCCAAAACCTGGTGTCCAACGCCGTCAAGTTCTGTTCCGCGGGAGACACCATCACGCTGTATGTACCGGAATCCGCCCCCCAAACCATCGCAGTCACGGATACCGGACCGGGTATCCCGGCGGATATCCTTCCCCATCTGTTCCGCAGTGACATCAAAACCACCACACCGGGCACCCTGGGAGAACCCGGCACCGGGCTGGGGCTGCCTTTAACCGGCGATATCATGAAGGCCCATGGGGGGTCCATCCAGTGCGAATCCAAACCGGGGGCAGGCACCACTTTTTTTGTCACCCTGCCGGAATACAGGCCCCTGGTGCTGCTGGTGGATGATGAGGAAACCACCCGACGGCTGGAAATGCTGTTGCTCAAACCCCTCCATTACGATTTCGCCCAGGCCGCCAATGGCCGGGAGGCCTTAACCGCCCTGGAAACCATCACCCCCCAGTTGATTGTTCTGGATATCAACATGCCCGTCATGGACGGCTTTACCGCTTTGACCAAAATAAAGGAAAACC
>JAOUFO010000009.1 GCA_029858165.1 Deltaproteobacteria bacterium
TCCGGGTGTGGGCAAAACCTCCCTGGCCAAATCCATCGCCCGGGCGGTGGGTAGAAAATTTGCCCGGATGAGCCTTGGGGGCATCCGGGATGAGGCGGAAATCAGAGGCCACCGCAGAACCTATATCGGGGCGATGCCGGGCAAAATCATTCAGGCGGTCCGCAAAAGCCAAAGCAAAAACCCCGTAATTCTCATGGACGAGGTGGACAAGCTTTATACCAGCATCATGGGGGATCCTTCAGCCGCCCTGCTGGAGGTTTTAGACCCGGAACAGAACAACACCTTTATGGACCACTACATAGAAGTGGAATATGACCTTTCCGAAACCCTGTTTATCTGCACAGCCAACAACACCGATTCTTTATCTCATCCCCTGTTGGACCGGATGGAAGTGATTCATCTGCCGGGATATACCGAGTTGGAAAAAGTTCAAATTGCCAAACGGCATCTGGTGGCGAAACAGAAAAAAGAAAATGGGCTGGAAGCCAAAACCATAGTGATGCGGGACGAAACCATCGCTGCCATCATCCAGGGATACACCCGGGAAGCCGGGGTCCGGGGGCTGGAGCGGGAAATCGGCAAGGTTTTTAGAAAAATTGCCACCCAGTTTGTTAAAACGAACAAAGAAGTGGATGTGATGATCACCCCCAAAACCCTGAAAAAATATCTGGGGGCACCCAAATATCAACATATGGAACCGGAAGAGGCTGGAGAGGTGGGCATCACCAACGGGCTGGGGGTGACATCGGTTGGGGGGGAATTGATGATAACGGAAGTGGAGACCATGGCCGGAAGCGGAAAACTGTCTGTCACCGGCCAATTGGGGGATGTAATGAAAGAATCATCCCAGATCGCTTTCAGTTATGTTCGTTCCAAGGCTTATGATTACGGCATATTCCCATCCAAGATAAAGGGAATGGACGTTCATATCCACCTGCCGGAAGGCGCCACCCCCAAGGACGGCCCTTCAGCCGGAGTGACCCTGGTGACATCTCTGGTGAGCGCATTGACCCTGATTCCGGTGAGAAACGATGTGGCGATGACCGGTGAAGTCACCTTGCGTGGATTGGTGCTGCAAATCGGGGGTTTGAAGGAAAAATTGCTGGCCGCCAAAAGAGGCAAAATTAAAGAGGTGATTATCCCCAAATCAAACGAAAAAGATTTGGCCGAAATTCCGGCTGAGATTTTGAAAAATCTGAAAATATCACCGGTCACCACCTTGGATGAGGTGGTAGCCATTGCTTTAACCGGCCCCCTGAAACCTTTGAGCGAAGTTGAAATTGATGAGGAGGAAAAACGGCTGGATGAAGAGGAAAAATCCAAAGACAGGGAAGGCGCCGGCGCCCAAACCGGCCAAGCCTGATTATTTTGGGTAAACCCGCCAAATTCCCACCACGATACCCTGAATCCGCACCTCTCCCTGATGAATCAGGATAGGTTGCATTTCAGGGTTGGATGGCTGCAACCGGATATGGTCTGTTTCCCGGTAAAACCGTTTTAAGGTGGCCTCACGGCCATTGATCAAAGCCACCACCATTTCCCCGTTTTCCGCCGTTTCCCTGGGTTCCATGATCACATAATCCCCGTCCCTGATGAATTCATCAATCATGGAATCCCCCTTCACTCTCAATACGTAATTTTGGCCCTTTTTGCTGGCCAGATTTGACGGAACCAGAATGGTTTCGTGCGCTTCTGATATGGCTTCAATGGGTTTTCCAGCAGCGACATAGCCCAATAAAGGCATTTCCATGGGATCTGGTTGGTGAGGGGAATCTTCTTTTTTAGCGAGAGAAATTGAACGGGAAATAAAATCTTCCTTGAACAGGAAGTTTTTTTTCACCAGGGCTTTGATGTGTTTGTGGACTCCGGCAGCCGATGCCAGTTTAAAACGATTTGCGATTTCACGCACGGTTGGCGGGTATTTTTTTTTGGTGATGTATTCTTCTATATAAGCCAGAATTTCTGCTTGGCGCCGGGTCATATTTTTCATGGGATCCATCCTTTCACGAAAGGGTGAACACATGTTTTCGCACATCACGGGTGTTGTCAATGTTTAAATTAAAACAACCTCTCATATTATGTTTAATTATATATTTTTCAATTTTAATCCACTTCTTTTTCCAGATTCTTCATCTCTTCAAAAATCCTCAAAAAAACCTTCTCCAACCCTTGATCACTGATGGGACCGGTGTTGAAAATTTTCAAATCCTCCAAAATTTTAATTTCTCTTTCAGGGGAATAAACCGGTTGATTGTTGTTTTTTTTGATTTTTCCAATTTCAATGGCTACAGTTGCCCGGTCATTCAGCAATTTCATCAATTGCCGGTCAATGCGGTCAATTTCAACACGATAATCCTGGATTGTTTTGTTGCTCATAGGGATTAATGTTTGCGGGTTTGCCATTCTATTTCCACCGGGGATCCGGAAAATCCAAAGTGGTACCGCAATTGATTTCCGAAAAACCGCTGGTAATCTTCCCTTATTTTTCCCCTCCGGTTGACCAGAATTCTAAATTTCGGGGGGGCGGTTCTTACCTGGGTTCCATAGAAAATATTGGTTTTGACCCCGGCCTGCATCGGCGGGGGATGCTGAACCACAATGGATTCAATCACCTTGTTTAAATCAGCGGTTTTTATTTTGCGGCTAAAATTATAGTAGCCATCCAACACCGCTTTTAAAAATCTTTTTGTGCCGATATTTTCCAATGCGCTGGTCTGTACCCAAATGGCGTACCCAACAAATTCCAAACGGGATTGAAAATCGGCCATTTTTTCGGTTTGTACCTTTTTCCCTCCTTTTACCAAATCCCATTTATTGACGGCAATGACAAGTGCCCGATTGGCCTGCTGGATATATCCGGCAAGCCGACAATCCTGTTCGGAGATATCCTCCCCCCCATCCAACACCAGGATGGCGACATGGGCTCTTTCCAACGATTTTAATGAACTGACAGCTCCCAGCTTATCGGCATATTCGTTGGTTTTTCCCTTTTTTTTAATTCCGGCGGTATCAATCAGTTCAAAGTTCTGCCCCTCAAATTGAAACGCCAGATCCACGGCCTCCCGGGTGGTGCCCGCCAAAGGAGATACGATCATCCGGTCATCCTTTAACAGGCGGTTGACCAGCGAAGACTTTCCCACATTGGGACGGCCGATAAACGCAACCCGAATGGTTTTTTCAGATTCCGGGGGGGTTTCCTTTTCCAACATGTCGGGATATAGGTTTGCGGCCTCCTCCAACAGGTCATCCAAACCGGTGCCATGCATGGCCGAAACAGGGAAAACCCTGTTGGTTCCAAGATCATAAAATTCAGAGGCATAATCTCTTCCGGAGGTATTGTCCGCTTTGTTTACCACCACATGCACCGGTTTGTTCTTTTTTAACAGGGTCAGGTATAGTTCTTTGTCTGCCGGGTTCAAACCGGATGACCCATCCACAACCAGCCAAATCAACTGGGCCTTCTTCACGGCGGCATCCACCTGCTGGGCAACGTCTTCAGAAAACACATCCTTGGAGGTAAATTCAACCCCGCCGGTATCCACCAGTTCAAACCCATAGCCCCGATAACTGACCCAACGGTGTCGGCGATCACGGGTTAATCCGGGAACCGGAGCCACAAGAGCGGTTCTTTTGCGGATAAACCGATTAAACAGAGTGGATTTACCCACATTCACCCTGCCAACCATGGCGATGGTGATTTTTTGGATATGATTGGGGGGAGTGGTAGATTGCATGGAAAAAAGTGAAAGTGTGATTGGAAGGGGAAACTGTATCAGGTTAACATAATACATGGGTTTTAAATTATTTTATTGATTTAAACCTCGGCCTAACTCAATTTCCTTTTCCAACCCTCATTCTGCTTTCAATTTAAAGGCTCTTAGCGGAAATGCGTCTCTGTATCCTAGGCAACAAACCCCAAAAAGTCTATTCATCTGGTGAAAATATCAATCCGTTAAGGCCAATTTCAACCGGGCCAGGATTTTTTCACGGCCAAGAATTTCAACCACCATAGGCAACTCGGGCCCTTGAGTGTCTCGGGTTAATGCCAGGCGCGTGGGTTCCCACAACAATTTTCCTTTGACACCGGTTTCTTTTTGAACCTCTTTCATACAGGCCATAAATTTTTCTGCGTTCCATTCACCCCCACCGGACAACTTTTGTTGCAGGGCAGCAAACGCTTTTCGGGATTCCACCGTCTTGATTTTTGCCTCTTCCTCTGGTTCCAGAGGCGCGGCAACCTCTTTAAAAAACAATGGCAGGTGTTTGGGGAAATCCGCCAGGGTGGTAAGTGCCGGTTGCACCACCGCTGCTATTTGACACAGAAACCGCTTATCCGATTTTTCAAAGGGGGTTCCCGAAAAAAAAGGAGATACAGCCTGGACTAATTCTTCCGGAGATAGGGCTTGTAAATAAATCTGGTTCATCCAATCCAGTTTTTCCCGATTGAACACCGCTCCGGTTTTGCCGATTCTTTCTATGGAAAACTGGTCTATCAGTTCCTGAAGGGTGAACAGTTCCTGATCATCCCCCGCATTCCACCCCAGCAGGGCGATAAAATTCACCAAAGCCTGGGGCAGATACCCCTTGGCTTTAAAAGCCTCTACTGTGACATCCCCCTTTCTTTTGCTCATTTTGCTGCGGTCTTCATTCAGCAACAGGGGCAAATGGGCATATTGAGGCGGGGTAAACCCCAACCAACGGTACAACAGCAAGTGTTTGGGTGTGGATGGCAACCATTCTTCGGCCCGCAACACATGGGTGATCCCCATGGCGTTGTCATCCACCACCACCGCCAAATGGTATGTGGGGAACCCATCAGATTTCATCAACACCTGGTCATCAAGCTGGGTGGTGTTAAACGCCACGTTTCCACGGACCAGGTCCCGGACCACAATTCGTTCATCCTTGATGGGAATTTTCATCCGCACCACCGGCTTCACACCCCGCCCCAACAGGGTTTCCCGATCGGAATCAGAGAGATTTTGACAGCGGCCATCATACCGGGTGGGCAATCCCTTGGCGGTCTGAAGTTTCCGCATTTCATCCAGGGTTTCGGTGGAGCAAAAACAGGGGTAGGCATGGCCCATCTCAATCAGTTTTTCTGCGACTTCCTGGTACAGCTCCAGCCTTTCAGATTGATGATAGGGCCCGAAATCTCCCCCGATCCCCGGCCCTTCATCCGGGACAATTCCTGACCATTGGAGCATTTCCAGCAGACGGATTTCGGCTTCATGCACATAACGAGATCGGTCGGTGTCCTCTATCCGCAAAATAAAAGTTCCGCCATGTTTTTTGGCGTATAAAAAGTTGAACAGGGCGGTGCGCAACCCACCCACATGCAGTTCTCCGGTGGGGCTGGGGGCAAATCGGACTCTGACCTGACTCATTTTAACTTTGGAAAAAAAGGATTTGAAAGGAGTAAAGGGGGAACAGCGAAAACCTTCAGGGAGGATAATCTCCTGGTCGCCGGGAACCATCAGGGGGTGTAAGAGCCGGTAAACGGGCGGTTGAACATCAGTTGAACCTCTTTTTGACCCCATTTGACCAAATGACGGTAAACCCCGATCACCTCTCCGGGAGACGGCTTGGATATTTCGCCGTCTTTGTCTGTTAAAGCAACCAAACGGTATTCACCGGAAGAGGATGCCATCCCCCGTAGGTTTTCCTCCCCAATAATAAACACCTGGGGGGGCAGTGCCTGGGGTTCTATTTTCATGCCGCGGATTTCTCCGGTTTCCGGATCCAACAGCATCAGGACCAACCGGTCAGATTTCACCACATCCGACATCCCCTTGGCAGCAAAATCCAAATCCAAAGAGACCACCCCGGCCACGGATTTGTTCAGTTTTTCCTCCTCGCGGCGAACCTCCCGCAACAATGCCCAGGTCAGCCCCACAACAAAAATCAGGATACCCCCCACAATCACGATATTTTTCGGTTTCAGCATTGGATATTCCGTTTGGATGCAGCGGTCTTCCCGCTTTTGGTTGGCCATCCCCAATAGGATTCTTCATCTTCCCCGTTGGAGAACCAAAGATTTTTTCCCTGTGTAAAAGTTTGCCATGGAACCCCACCCCCCGGAAAGGCTTTTTGGCTGAAATCCCAGGTGCTCGCACCGGTTTGGGTGTTCAACCGACAGGACTAACCGTTGGCTGGAAAGGTGTAAATCAGATTCGGCAGTTCACAATCCTGGCATCCTGTTTCAAAATTGCCGCAAAAATCCTGATAAATCTGAAGCAGACCCTGCTGGCTTCTTAAACTCCGCCCTTCTCTGGATAAGAAAGCCAGCCGGTTTTCCATAAACCGGGTTTTGTGGTTGGGCTCTTCCGGCGGCAACACCACATACAACCGATACAAAAGCTTTTCCAGGTCGGGATCCTTTTTTTGGCGGGCATAGGCCAAAAAAAATGGAATCACCCCATTGGCCATCAAAATCACCGTTCTATCCCGTCCGATCATCCGGGCGGCCTGCCTCAACGGGGGATGCACAAAGGATACATTCCAGCGCCAGATTTCCCAATCCGGGGTTTCAAACAACCCATCCAACAGGGATGCAGCCATCCCTTTGAAGTTTTTTTCATGGCGCACCTCATCCAATTTCACAAAAAAAGCCATCCATTGTTTCAACAACCCGTTTTCCATCATCCTGTATAAATGATGAAACAACCCCACCAAACGGCGTTCAGGTGAATTCCAGGGTCGGCTGCCCTGTCTGTCCCAGGGAACCCCCAGAGGAGGTTCTCTCCATTGGCCCCATTTTTTTTGCAACACCCGAAATTCATCCCTCAATGGGCCATCTGCTTTTTGGGGTTCTCCTTCCAACAACCCCAACCCTCCCATCCACAGAGACAACACCGCCTCCCTGGCTTTTCCATAGGGAAGTTCAAATAACGGCGATAGACGCACCAGGGGAAACTGGCGGGCCAAAGACAAAAACACCGGCGCAAACGGTTTGTATCCCAGTGATTGAAACACCGCCTCAAACAGCAGCTGCTCCCTGTTGTCATCCCCCATTCCGGTCATAAACGTCTGGGCTTTATCCCAGGCCCTTTTTTCGGCCGCGCTGACAAGCAATCCCTTTAAAAAACCCTCGCGGGCAAAAGGAACCCGCAATCCGCACCGTCCCGGTAGAGATTCATATTGATCCAGCAGATGATCCGATTCGGAAAAAGCAGGTCTCAATCCCTGTTTCAGCCACAACCCGGCCTCCAGCCTGGGAATCGCCTGCCCATCCTTTCCCAGGGGCCGGTGGCCGTTTCCCGCAATCGCCACCACATGCAGCACCACACCCCCATAATCCGGGTCCTGATGGTGGCCATGGTGGAACCAGTCCCTTTCATCCAGGTGGATTTCCACATCCCCCGCCACCTCCCTATCCCCAAATTTTAGCCGGGCGTTTGTAAAATCGGGACCCGGTCCACGGTTTAACCAACCGGGAAAAATCACTGTCAGGGGGGTCCCATCGGACAACAACAGAGATTTTTCCTCCCACCATTGGATCGCCCAACATGCCTGTAGCACTGTTTCCCGGCGGGTCAACAAATCACGGATCAAACCATTTTTCCCAGTCCAGCCATTTTCTGCCGATTTAGGTTCCATAGGTGCCGAAGGATCAATTCATTTTACGTCATCTTTGGTCAATTTTCCCGTTTTACCCATCCGCCCCGCCCGATTCCGGGAGCCAGGTGGGCGGGAATTTCAGCCAACTTCCCGTCATCCATACAAACCAGCAGGATTTTCTGTTTGGCATCCACCTGCCCCCCTCCCCCTTTTCTGGCTCCCGCCGACATCACGTCAGAAAGCACGCGGCCTCCATGGCCCACAGAAAAAGGATACTCAGGTTGAAAGGCTCCCACCTGCCAGACCAACCCGGTTAAATTCAGGTCCTCCATGTGAAGCGACAGTTTCCCTTTTTGTTTTAACGCGTCATCAAACATAAAATGGTCCGGCAGGGGCAGGTTGGCATGACACCAACGGGTCACAGCCCCATCCAGCAACGGACAAGACAAACCATGGGGGCAAGGATACAAAATAGCCTGATTGTTTAACTGATCCCTGACCTTCAACATATTCAGGTACCCTTTTCGGGTACCCGGTTCAACCAAAAGCCCCAATCCCCCTTTTTTGGGCAGCCCGATCAATCTGGATAAACCATTTGTCCGATGGGTTTGCTCTGAATCATCCTCACCCATTGAATCCCTGCCATCCCCTGAACTTTTGGCAGGCCTGCGGGAATGGGTCCCTCTGGTTTCCAATTCGGTTAAAGCCATGGCGGCTCCGGCCAAATGATATTTGCCTTGTTCTTCTGGACGGTTTAAAAAACTTTTCAGGCCGTTTCTATGGGGATGGATATTCACCTTGACCCCCGGCAGCACTTTTGCCGCGAACGTTCTTAAATTTTCACCCGCCATTTCAAGCACACCCCTTCCCTGATCCACCAGGGAAATTTCCACCTCCCGTAAACCCGCGCCAGCCCCCCCCTCGGACAGCCACGAAACAACCGCCAGACTTAAGGCCCCGCTTCCACAGCCCAAATCTGCCATTTTAAACACTTGGGAGGAACCAAACGCACCCTGCCACAGACTATTGTCCTGAATTTTCCAGGGAAGGTTGTTCAACACATGGCGAACTCTATAAAAATTTCTGGGCAAATAATAAAACTGGGTTCCCCCCAGCCGCAAATGGATGGGGTTGCGCTGCCCGGAAAACTCCCCCCCCCCGGTATAAGCCTGATGCAATTCGGTTATTTCAAAGACCGCTGCCTGCCATGCCCCATCCGGCCGTGGCGTTTTTGGACGGAGGCTGGCCGGGTTATGGGGGGGGGGGCCTTTGGCAGGGCGGAACCCCTTTTGGGTAAACCGGAATTTGGTATCAAAGGCTTCCTGAAGACTGGCTTTTAATAATTCCAAGTGTGTTGAGGTGGAATTGGATGTTCCCATGTTGTCTTCGGATGTTGGGCAGGTTGTGAAACCTAAAAAAGTGAAGGGAAAAAGGATTTATGTTAACATAATATTTTGAAAATGTGTTATTGTTGTTTTTTTTTTCGGTTGCCCTGTTATTGATCTGCAAATTCAGATCGGCCGTGGTTGCGGTTGCATTGATATCTGATTTGGGCCAGAATTCAATTTCATCACTGGACTAAAATCATTCCCCTTTACCTTTTGCTGATTCCCCGTGGAAGAATTTTTTCATTTTCTAGCCGATTTAAGCTGGTGGGCACTGTACCTGTATGAATGGATTCTGTTTTTGGCGATATTCATGACCTGGATCCACCCGGATCCTTCCAATCCGGTGGTCCGTTTTTTAAACGGAATGACCCTGCCTTTTTGGCGGTTTTTGGGAAGAATCCTTCCCGGCCGGATAAAACTGTTCGCCCCTTATGTGTCTTTGTTGATGATTTGGCTGTTGGAGATTGTGGCTCCGGGGGTATTGCATTCCCTGGCAACCTACACCGCCGGGGCCATCACCGGGGGAGATTTGGGAATTCGGACGGCCGGGTTTCTGATGCTGGGGGTGGGCGTGGTGACACGAAACTTCCTTATGTTCATCATCCTGTTGTTATTGGTTTGGTTTTTTATCACCTTGTTAAGCCCATCCGTGCACAACCCGGTTGTTCAGGCACTTTATTTCCTGGTGGATCCCTTCATCACTCCGTTGCAAAAGCGGCTTCCCCGCACCCGGATTGATTTTTCCCCTTTGGTTATGTCCGGAATTCTCCTTTTGCTCGTCTTGTTTATTATCACCCCTTTTACTCAATTTTCCCACAGCCTTACCCGCACCCGGGGGATGGAACTGCAATTGCCCAATGAATCCGGCGAATTGTATTAAACCTCCGCCACACCTCCATTTCCACGGCCCTTCAAACCAATCCCGATCCGGCACCGGGTCCTTTTCTTTGGCACAGCCATCTGCGGCCAGCCCTCATTTCAAATCCTGTGAAAAAGTTAAAACGAGGCGGTGTGCATCAAAGAAATAAATCGTTCCTCAAAATCAGACCCCTTGAGCCGCTGGTAATCATCCGGGTTCAGATAAAAATAATCCTGGACCAAATTGCCGGTTGTGGTGATGAGGGATTGCTGGATTTCGGCATCATACCGGCTGAATATCCGAATGGCTTTATACAAAATAAAAGGTTCATCCTTCAACTCCATTTTGATCACATGGTAAGGCCCCGCCTGCCGGTCATACCCCCCATCGGTACTCACAATATGATACCCTTTGCCGTCATTTCCCAAAAACTCCACCTGGGTGGATGTTTTCACCAGCTTGTTTTGTGGATGGGTCATATCCGGCTCAGGAGGGCTTTGGTCCCGGATCAAGGCTTCCAAATCCCTGGGCAAAACCGCATCCCCCAAAGCCAGGGGATGAACCTGAAAATAATAACAATAACCTCTCACCCCACCCGGGAGAATCACCTTATTGATTTTTCCTTCCTGAATATCAAGGTGTTTCAGGCTGATCGCATATGCCACCCGGTCATGTGAACGGGGGATATCCCGGGTATGAATCAACAGGGTCTCCACCATCCCCTGACTTCCGGCAATGGCATCCACCAAAACAGGCTGGTGTTGAAACCCGTTGAATTTGATCACCTGGGAGGCCAACGCACGCGGGTCCTGTCGCAGCAGATACCGGTTTGGAAAAGCTGAAAAAAACCAACTGAAGGTCTGCTCATCCTCGTGGGTCAGAATGGCCAGGGTCGGGGTGCTGATGTATTGACGAAAGGTCTGTATCAGCTTCTCCTCCAGACCAAACAGGGTTTCGGTGGGTTCACCCCCCCTTAACAACGCTCTGAGCCAGGTTTCCATGTCTCCGACCCGCCCCTCCATCCGTTTGCTTTCCGCCGGATTCACCTGTTTCAGGGGTGAAAAAACCGAAGCGTCAAGCCCTTGAGCCAAACTTTTGTGCAGCAACAGGCAATACCGGGTGTCCGCTTCCAGTTCCTGTTTTTTCCGCATCAGATAGGTGTTGATATACTCCCTGGATTTCCCTTCCACCGGCAACCCTCTTAATTCCGCCAATATCCGGGTGGCCTCCTCAAAAAGGTTTCGCAAGGGGGGTTGGTTATCCTTCTGCACCTCTCCATCCGCCAACAAAATAGAATAATTGACCAAAAACAAAAGAAGCATGTTTTCTATTTTCCGCCCGGACAGCTCAAAATAATCGGTCAAGGCATGGTCAAAATAGGTGGATGTTTTGCTGAGCGCCAGCAGAGAGCTCTGGTGCTGAATCATGTTCCGCACCAGGTTTTCCAATTCCTCATCGGAGTTTCCGATCCGGTTTAAAATATCGCAGGCCAGTTCGGCGCTGGCCGCCGGATTGTCCACCATCGATTTGACTTTGCCGATGGGATGAAGAAACAAAGCCCACTTTAACCCCTTTTTGTGCAATGGGGTCAGGGTTCCCCACCATTCCGGATAGTTCTCACGAAATTCAGTTAACGCATCCTGACCTGATTTCAAAGCCAGAATCATCATTCTGTGAACCGGATGGGGCACCCTGTCCATATCTCTCAACAAATAAAACACCTTGTCGCATTCCGGAATCAGCCGTCCCATCAGGGTTTCCATCCCCGGGGAGAGAGGATCACTGATTTCAAACAGGGTTTCAACCGCCCGGTGGCTGTAAGGGGCCAGCATCATTCTGTCCAGGTATTGGAATACCCCTCCCTGGTCCCCCTTTACCTCCATTCCGGTGACAACCGACGCCAGCGAGTCTTTGATTCCCGGAGTCAAATCAAAATCGGTTTGGGCGATATAACAAAACAGTTCCAACAACCCTTCTCCATTAAATCCCTTTGCTCCAGAAAATAGGGGGGCGCCTTTGGTTGTTTCCAATCTGGTAATCTGTCGGCTTCCCAAATGGACCCACACCTTTAAATCTCCAAACGAATGGGACATGGTGCGGTCCAACACCCTATCCAACAGTGCCTTGGCAATCCGCTGAACATCCGCCACCAACCTCAACCGGTAGGTATCAAACTGGTCCATGGTTTTAAAACGGTGTTTCTTGTAAAGGTATAGCCGTTCCAGGGAATCATTGATTCGGTTGGGGGGGAAATGGGGATCCAAATACAGGGCATCCTGAGCTTCTCTGGTGTAAAAATACCGTTTGGCCCCGCTCACAAAATTCCTCAGGTCATACAAAAACTCCAACCCCAACGCCAAGGTGGAGGCTTCCCACACAGAAAGAAGATTTTTTTTTACAGCCAGGGCGATCAAATCCCCCAAATAGTATTTTTTAGAATTCTCCTGCACCGCCATAATCCAAAGGGGAATTTGAATCGTTCTCAACCCTCCAAAATCTTCCTTTAGGTTCATGCTGGTGTGGGATGGCATCGGCTGACGTTCAAAATCCGTCATTTTCTGTTTTAAAAACAATTCAAAGGGCATCATTTTTTTAAATTGCGCCTTTAAATTCGCCAAAATAAAAGGGGGACCTGCAATCAACCGGGATTCCAAAATGGCCGGAACCGTATGAATGGTTTCCAATTGGGCAAAACGGGAAAGGTCCTCCCCCAACTCAAAATATTGGGATACCGTATGGATTCCCGCTCCTTTTAACAGAGATTCCATTCGGGAGATCATTTCTTTAAAAACCTCCACATGGCCCGGTTGAAGCCCTGTGGTATCCAGGCAGTATCCTGTGTCCAGGTCCGACCCCAAAGACAACTCCCCCCGGCCATATCCCCCCCGGGCAAACAATGCCAACCGGCTGTGAATAAACCGGTCCCCCGCCGGAAAGTTTTTCAGCAGGGGGATTTCCGCCTCCAGTTTTTGGACAGATTGGGATACCTGCCGTATCTCTTTTTCCTGGCCCTCCATAATTTTCTGAAAATAAGCCCGTTGTTCCGGGGTATCCCCCTCCTCTTCCAAAATCAGGGGAAGGTTGGATTCCAGGTGGGCCCGTTTTTCAATTTTTTCCGGGAGCAATTTGGTTTTAAAGGCCAAATCGGCCTGGCCATCCAAAATGCGCAACCCCACCAACCAGGGCACTTCTGACAACACGGCCCGCAGGGTGAAAAAAAGCAGCCCGTCCACCAAATGGGTTTGGCCATGCAGCAGGATAAAGGAATGGGGGGACTCCAGGCTGTCTGCCGCCAGCCGTGAAAGGGTGTCCTGGTAATATCCCGAAAGGGTGCGGATGATGATTTTTTCCCGGTCGGCTATCCAGGTGAGAATGGACTCTTTTTTCCCGCTGGCAGGGGGGGAATTCAGCTCCGGAAACTGGTCCCAGACTTTTTCCAGATGGATTAGATGGGGGTTGGTTTTTTCGGAGGGAAGGCAGAGGTTTTTTAACAGTGCACCAAACCGTTTTTTGTCATATGTTTTGCCCAGGTGGGGAAGACTCATAAGGAGCCCTCCTTCAAGACAAATTGGTACCGCTTCATTTTTTTTCTCAACCCCTCCCGGCTGATTCCCAGTTTTTTTGCGGCCTGAAGCTGGTTGCCCCCCGTTTGTTCCAGGGCTTCTTTGATCAGTTTGATTTCCAACACGCTGACCGCATCCTTCAGATTATCCTCTATGTTTTCTGACCCTGTTTCTTTTAACGGAGAGGCTGAACTTTTCGATGACGGATTGCCGGGCCGGGGTAAGGGATAAACCCCTTCAGACGCCATCAGCAACGGGCGGATTTCCACCTCCTCATCTTCCGAAAGGATCAAAGACCGCTCAATGATGTTTTCCATTTCTCTCACATTTCCCGGCCAAGGGTATTCCACCATGGCGGTGATGGAATCATGGGAAAACACCTTTTTTCCCAGCCGCATTTTTTCCACCACATTGGCCAAAATGAATTTGGCCAACAGGGGGATATCCTCTTGTCTATCCCTCAATGGGGGCAGAATGATGGGGAACACATTCAGTCGGTAGAACAGGTCCTCCCGAAAGGTCCCTTCTTTGATGGCGGTTTTGAGGTTGCGGTTGGTCGCTGCCAGGATTCTGATATCCACCTGAATTTCATTTACCCCGCCGATGCGCATAAAATTGCGTTCCTGCATCACCCGCAACAGTTTTACCTGGGTGGAAACCGGCATTTCCCCCACTTCATCCAAAAACAAGGTTCCCCCATTGGCCTGCTCCATGTAACCGGCCCGCTTGGATACCCCTGTTGCCACCCCTTTTTCTATGCCGAACAACTCGCTTTCCAACAGACTGTCAGGCAGCGCGGCGCAATTGAGCGGTAAAAAAGGCTTGTTGGCCCGCTGGCTTTGGCTGTGAATGGCCCGGGCAATCAGCTCCTTTCCGGTGCCGCTTTCTCCGGTAATCAACACATTGGCGTTGGTGCCGGACACTTTTTCTATCACCTCCTTTACCCGTTGAATGGGGGGAGAGTAACCGATGATGGTGGGATAGGCATAACGGCCCTTCAACTGTTGTTTCAGATTGATGTTTTCCGCTTCCAGGGAATCCTGCTTTTCCAGCACCGTCTCATACATTTGCACATTGGAAATGGCAATAGCCGCCTGGGACGCCACCATATGGAGAATCTCCTCGTCCTCCGAGGTAAAACCCGGATCCTTTTTATTCAAAAGTTCAAAGGCTCCGATCACTTTGCCATTCATGGGAATCAACGGCACACACAGAATGTTCCGTGTGGTATACCCGGTTATTTTATCCACGGATGGGTTAAACCGCGGGTCCGCGTAAGCGTCGGGGATGTTCAAAGGATTTCCGGTGGAAGCCACCTGGCCGGCAATGCCCTCGCTGGCTTTAAACCGGATGCGCTCTTTGTCATCCAGCCCGGTCGCGGTTTTGGCCCACAATTCATCCCCGTCCAATAAAAAAAGGGTTCCCCGTTCGGCCCCCGATATTTTGACGGCCTCATCCACAATGGTCATCAACAACTGGTCCAGGTTCCGTTCCACATTGAACAAATTCCCGATGCGGATCAGACTGGCCAAAATTTCCTGGCGGTTTGTCATAATTTTTTCTGGGTGCGAAAATCCGAAACTTGGATAGATCGTGGAAAATTCGTGTCGGCTGTATAAAATATGGTTATCCCCTTGGCCGAAAGGTGTCAACAAAATGGGCAGTAAACTCCATTTTCGGCTAAACGACACCTTTCAAACCCAATTCCGGCTATTTGTCTTTTTTTAGGGGGGATTTTATTGGGTTCATGTTAAAATAGCGTGAAACCTTCATTCCGGATGCGGGCTGGAACAAAAGGATAAAGGCAGGTTTCCTTTTCCAGGCCTTCCGTGGAATCTAATCAATTTACATCGTTCATTTTTAAAACCTTTCCACCCAGGTGAAGTAATTGTCGTTTTCAAAAAGAAAAGTTCTTTCCCTTTGGCAGCAAAACAACCGATTGTCCATCAACCTTCAGGAAATTCACCAAACCCTTGGAGCCAGTAAGAAGCACACCGAAAACCTTTCCGCCATTCTTACCGAACTGGTGGGAGAAGGACTGCTGACCTTCCAACAAAAGCAATACCGGCTGGTCGCCCCAACCCGCCCCCCGCTGAAACAAAAAGCCCCCCCATCCGAAGAAATTCAAGGGGTGTTTTCGGCCCATCGGAACGGTTTTGGCTTCATTGACCTGAAAGATGCTGAAGGGCGCTCCTTTTTTGTCCCCCCGCCCCATATCGGAGGCGCTTTGGACCAGGATGTTGTAAAAGCCGTTCTCACCGCCGACAGAGGCACCCGAACCACCGCACGGATCACCGGCGTGATCAAAAGAGGCCGCACTCTGGTGCGGGGGTATGTGGAAAAAGAACTCGGCCACGCCTGGGTGGTGCCTCTCAACGAAAAACTCCCCGCTGTGCAGTTGGAGCAAACTCCTGTGGGCATGGAATGGGATTACGGCAATCTGGTGGAAGCCCGAATCACCCATTATCCCAACCATCCGGACCACCCCCCTCTGGGCCAGGTGGTGCGCCTTTTGGATGAAGACGATTCCCCGGAACACATTCTGGACCATATTCTGGCGGACGCGCAGGTTTTCGCCGGATTTTCGCCTCAAACCGAGGCTGAAATGGCCCTTTTGCCTCCTGAGGTGGTTCACCCCCCGGAAAGAACCGATCTGCGGGATTTGTGCTTTGTGACCATTGATGGAGAAGACGCCAAGGATTTTGATGACGCGGTGTGCCTGATTGACGGGAAAAATGGAACGGAACGGCTGCTGGTGGCCATTGCGGACGTGACGGCCTATGTAAAACCGGGAATGGCCACCGATACGGACGCCTATGAAAAAGGGACCAGCATCTATCTGCCCAACCGGGTGCTTCCCATGTTGCCGGAGGCCCTTTCCAACGAATTGTGCAGCCTGAAACCCCTTGTGCCGCGGCTGGCCCTGGTGTGTGACATGGAACTGGACAAAAAGGGGGAACTGGCAGATTACCGCATTTATGAGGCCACCATCCTCAGCCAGGCCCGGTTGACCTACAATCAGGTGCACCGGTATTTGGAAACCGGGGGTGAGGATGAAATTCCATCCCTCACGGTACGGACGATGCTGACCCGCATGGGCCATCTGGCCAAAACTTTGGCCCACCAGCGGTACACCAGAGGGGCGGTGGCCATGGAACTTCCGGAAACCCGGTTTGTCCTTGGAGCCGATGGCCTGCCGGAAAAGGTGATCAAGGTCTATCCCAACCAAGCCACCAAGCTGATTGAACAATTTATGCTGGAAGCCAACGAGACCGTGGCCAAACATGCCTCCAAATCGTCCATCCCCATCCTGTTCCGGGTTCACGACCCGCCACGGGAAGAAAGCCTGTACAATCTTACGGTGTTGCTGGCCAACTTCAACCTGGAGGTTTCCCTGGATGACATCCAGTCCCAGGGGGGGTTGAACCGGCTTTTACTGGCCATAGAAAACCACCCTCAACGGGACCAGGTGGAGATTGCCATTTTGCGTTCTATGTCCCAGGCCCAATACCGCCATTTGAACGGCGGCCACTACGGATTGGCGGCCACCTATTACACCCATTTCACATCACCCATCCGGCGGTACCCGGACCTGTTGCTTCATAGAGCGCTGAAATCAGCCGCTTCAGCCGCCAAAAGGGACGAAATCTCACCCTTTGCCCTCCCGGCGGATGCCGGTCCGCATCTTTCCACCTGCGAAAGACAGGCCCAGGCCATTGAAACCAAGGTGATCCGGCTGTTCCGGGTGTTGTACATGGAAAAATACCTGGGACAGGAGTTCCAGGCCCAGGTGACCGGAGCCAGCGATGGAGGGTTGTGGCTTGAAATAACCGAACACAATGTGGATGGGTTCCTGCCCATGGAGGCCCTGCCGGATGATACCTACCGGCTGGATAAAGGTAAAAATATCCTGATGGGCAAAAGAACGGGGCGGGAGGTGGGCTTCGGCACCCGGCTGGAAGTGCGGCTGGCCGTGGCGGACCGTCACACCCACACCCTGGAATT